>JBGPAW010000509.1:0-2505 GCA_041480905.1 Phycisphaerae bacterium | reverse complement strand
CATTGAAGATGCTCTTGAGCTCGGCCCGGGCAGCCGATAGAATTGCTCATGAAGGAGAGCGGGGTTTTGGCATTGTTTTCAGACGTTTCGTCAACACAGGTAAGAGTGCGGGTTCTGCCCGCCGGTGTGTTCGCGCTCCTCTTACCCTCGTTTCTGCTCGCCCCCCTTCAAACCGAATTCGTTATTCTGCACACGCACTGCCACGATTCGATGCATTTTCATCTGCTCGACTCTGCAGACCTCACCAAGTGGCAGCTTGAAGATGCCCAGCACAATCGCTGCTGCCTCGCGGATGGCCCGGCGAAGGAGGTCGCAAGCGCCGACTCTGAAACCCCGAGCGAATGCGGGCATAACGCGCCGGTCCTTCTTATTGCGAAGGTGGCGTTCTCAGCGAAAGCGCAGTCACGGGCAGTCGGCGGGCCGCTGGCGAAACTGACCTCCTCAGCCCTTTCGACCGTTGCCCCAAGCGATCTCACCGTGGGGGCGAGAACACGGGTCTCGACAGTTGGTGCTGGGGGCGGGCGTTATGTGCCTGGCGACGCCACCACGCGGATCTTGCTGCGCAATCACGCTCTGCTGTTTTGATTCTCCCACCGCCTGAGTCTTGGCGATGATGATGCGACGCGGTACGCCGACGGCGAGGTAGTCGGCGCCTTGGCCAATTGTCGCGGCCAGCAGCACCGGGCGGACGCCTTTGCACGCTCTTCCACCAGACGTGGACCGTGCACTGAAGCAGCAGACTGAGGTGTGGATTCCAGGCAACAGATAATTGAGGTAGAAAGATCATGAGCAAGAAAAACCTTACGAGAGGCAAACACGCAGAAGGTGGTTCCCCTGGGCAGAATCGGCCCGTCGAGGGAGAAGAGATCAGGCAACGCGCGGGGCACCCTGGCGCGATCAAACTTGGTTTCGTACTAGTCGGCACCATACTCGGGGTCGCCCTACTATGGGGCTCGATACTGCGCAACCGTGATGGGTCGGAGTCCGAACGCATAAGTGATGGTCGGACGCTCTCGGGTGAAGCGAGCAAGGCAGAGGTTTCCAGCCCTGTCGCCTCGCCCACGGCCAAGCCGGCGGTCACAGCACTGCCGCCGGCGCCCCCGGGTACCAAGGCGCCGGTGAACGACGTGGATCCCGTGACCGGCAGGCCCATCACCCCCACGTCCCCGTCCAAAGTCTACAAGGGATACGTTATCGCTTTCTGTTGCGCGCAAAGCGCCGGGTACACGGGCAACTGGGACCGGATGAGCGAGACGGAGAAGGATGCCTTCGTCTCCCGGTACGTCGCCGGTGGCCCACGACCCGGTGCAGAAACCTCGCCGGTCTCCGCACCGATGGCCAGTCCCGTGCCGATCGAGAAACCGCCAGCGAGTGCCGACACGCTGCCTGCGACGGCGCTTACGACCGCGCAGGTGCCTATCAACAACGTGGACCCCATCACGGGCAAGCCCATCCTTCCCGACTCACCAAGGACGCTATACAAGGGGTACGTGATCGCCTTCTGCTGCAGCCAGAGTCCCAGTGCCAACGGCGGGTGGGAGCGGATGAGCGAGGTAGACAAGGACGCTTTCGTGGCCCGATTCACGATGTCCGGAGTCTCGACGGAGCCTGATACCGGGAGTACCACAACTCCAAATGGAGGAACCGGCTCGAGAGAATGAGGCAGCAAAACGAATGAGCTACTTCTCTTGGCACGTGTTCCGTGGATTTCAAGCCTGTCGTGTCGTGGCAATCACCGCATGTCAGGGTGTTGCGTTGTGCCCGACCGGCCCGCGCCGCCAAACACGAAGCGCGGCCGGAACGCCGCGACCGCGGCAGGCAGCAGGGTCACGCTGGCCAAGAAGCTCACCACCATGGCCGTCCCGATCAGCAGCCCGAACTCCACCAGGGTGCGAAACTGGGAGACGCACAGCAGCCAAAAACCGGCGGCGATGACCAGGGAGGTGAAAAACAGCGGCCGGCCGGTGAAGGCGAAGGTCTCGCGGAAGACGTGCAGGGGCTCGGCCCCGGGCTTGCGTAGCTCGAGGCGGAAGCGTTCGAGCATGTGGACCGGGTAATTGACCCCCGCTCCGATGGCGATGCTGGCGAACATGGACGAACCCACGCCCAAGGGAATGCCCCCCCAACCCATCAGGGCGTAGTTGACCACCACCGCGACGCCGGCCGTCAGCGTGCAGAGCAGTCCGGCGGTGACCGAGCGGAACATCAGTCCGCACAGGACCAGCACCCAGACCAACGAGGGTACCACACTCCGCAAGTGGCTGGTGCCGATCATCGCCAGCCAGTGATAGTCCAGGTGGACGCGGCCGGCTAGTTCGGCTTGGTACGCGCCGTCGCTGAAGTTCTTCTGGAGATAATCTTCCAACGCCTGAACGACCGAGCGTTCGTGGATGTACTCGCTGCTGCGCATGCGCACGATCAGGTTGGCCGTGGTGTAACTCGGGTCCACCACCTCGTGCAGCAGGCTGGACATGGGGCAAGTCGGCGCGCCGAGCGTGTCGAGGT
>JBGPAW010000508.1:0-2507 GCA_041480905.1 Phycisphaerae bacterium | reverse complement strand
GTCAACGACCGTCGGGTAACGGGCGAGATGCGACTCGCCGACGCCGTCGAAAGTGAACCCGGTCGCCGCTCTGACTTACCACGCAAAGTGGGCGAAGGCCTTGTTGGCTTCGGCCATGCGGTGGATGTTGTCCTTGGTGGTCACGGCGGTCCCCTCGCCCTTGGCCGCGTCGATCAGCTCCGCGGCGAGGGACTCGCACGCCGCCTTGCCCTTCTTGGCTCGAGCGGCCTCGCGAAGCCAGCGAAACGCCAACGATTGCTGTCGCTTGCGGTTCACCGGCATCGGCACCTGGTAGTTGCTCCCGCCGACGCGCTTCGAGCGGACCTCGACGTTGGGCTTGCAATTGGCGATCGCCTTCTCAAACACTTCGAAGGGCGATTGGTCCTTGACCCGCTTGGCCACGATGTCCATCGCGTCGTAGAAGACGCGGGTGGCGACGCTCTTCTTCCCTGCGTACATGATGCTGTTGATGAACTTGGCCGCCAGCGGACTGTTAAACCGTATGTCCGGCTTCAACTGGTCGGCCGAATTGGTGAATTTCCTAAAACCCATCGTGTTCGTCTTTCTGAAACTCGTCCGTTTACCGGGCGTTATGGTCAGCCCGAAACAACCCCACTACTCCACCTGTCCCGATACGCCTTTTTCGCCGCTGCGGCGCTCGTGCCAAGGGCGGACCGTGACGGCCAACGCCACCGCGTGACCCAGTTCAACCACCGCCTTGAGGGCGAACGGTAACAGTCCCGTTTGCAGAGCAAGCTGCCTGTCGCCGTTCAGCCACGCCAGTCGCCAACCGACGCCGCAAGAAAAAACCACCGCGACTCCCACGGCGCCAGCGCCGAGAAGCCGCGACACAGTCACGCCGCGTGGCCCGCACACGAGGCTCACCGCCCACGCCGCCGGGATGAACCCAACAAGATAGCCCCCCGTTGGACCGAACAACCCCGTTGACCCGGGCGAGAAAACCGGCAATCCAGCCGCCCCAAGAATCAAATAGGTCGATAACGCCGCAGCCGCCTCTCGGGGAGACAGCGACAGCCCGATCAACAACACGGCGAGGAGTTGGAGGGTCATCGGAACTTCGGTGCCGGGAACGGGGACGCGCACCTGCGCGGCCAGCGTCACGAGCAAGCAACACCCCAATCCCCTTGCGAGCACCACCCCCGTCGATCGACGAGCGGCACGCGCGGCCCGAGCGGCCGCGAGGAGGGGAGCGTTTTCGATGGCGATCGGAAGTTCCGTTGGCATTCGTTGCTGAACGTTCCAGGCTATTTGCGGCGCTTGACGCCGTACTTGCTGCGGCTGCGGTTGCGCGGACGACCGTCCTTATCCCCCTCGACGCCGGCCGAGTCCAATGTGCCGCGAATAATATGGTAACGCACCCCGGGTAGGTCACGAACTCGTCCGCCTCGAACGAGCACGATGGAGTGCTCTTGGAGATTATGGTCAACGCCCGGAATGTAGGCGGTCACTTCCTTCCCGTTGGTCAAGCGCACGCGGGCGACCTTCCGCAACGCGGAGTTGGGCTTCTTGGGCGTCTGGGTCTTCACGATGAGGCACACGGCCCGGCGCTGCGGGCACTGATCCAGGTCGCGCACCTTGGACTTCTTTTGGACCTTGCGTCGGCCCACGCGGATAAGCTGATTGATCGTCGGCATTTAGTTTCTCAAGTCGTTCCCATGTTCACGTAACGCACCGATCCGTTCGACACGCGACCTCTACGCATCCTGTCCGGTTCCTCCGGCCGCGCCGGGGTGGGCGGAGAACGCCTCCGTGCTCGCCTCCACCAGGGCCATCCCCCCCTCACCCGGCGAGGGGGCTTCATCGACCATGTTGATCGGCGCCTCCGCCTGCTCGGCCTGCTTGGCATAGCTTTCCGCGACCGCGGCCGGAATCTCCGCCGGCACGTCCACCAACGTCGGGATCGGCTCCCCAATATGCTTGACGCGCAACGCCTGATACTTGCGGAACGCCGATCCCGCCGGAATCAGGTGACCCAATATGACGTTTTCCTTGAGTCCCTGCAAGTTGTCGGTCATCCCCGCCAGGGCGGCCTCGGTGAGGACCTTGGTGGTCTCCTGAAACGAGGCCGCGGAGATAAACGAGTCGCTCGAGAGGCTCGCTTTCGTAATGCCCAGCAGCAGCGTGGTCGCCAGAGCCGGCTTGGGCTTGCGACCCTTGGCCGGCTCCCCGCCCTTCGCCGCGGCCTCGGCGTTGATCTCGGAAAGCTCCGACCTGAGAAGGACCTGGTCGACGGCGAGATCCGTGTCGCCGGGGTTGACGATCACCAAGCTCTTCGTCAGACGCTCGTTTTCCCGCCGGAAGCGGAACTTGTCCACCGTTTCGCCGGGGAGGAAGCTCGAGTCTCCCGGTTGCTCAACCTTCACCTTACGGAGCATCTGGTTGATGATGGTCTCCAGGTGCTTGTCATTGATGCCGACGCTTTGACTACGGTAAACGGCCTGCACCTCGGCGAGCAGATAATTCTGCAACGCCTCCTCGCCCTTGAT
>JBGPAW010000507.1:0-2531 GCA_041480905.1 Phycisphaerae bacterium | reverse complement strand
ATCGCCCCGAACAGGATGGTTAACACGGTGAACACGTTGCGCGTCGTCTCGCCCAGGTCTTGGTGGCGCTCTAGCAGAGCGTTGATCTGAGGCGTCCGTTCGGCGAGTTCGCCGGCGGCCTCGCCGCTCTCCACGGCGACGAACGAGCCCATCGTTCCCAGGGCCATGAGCAGCCAAGCGGCGAGGAATAGGCCGGTCCTCATCCGGCGTCCGAGCAACCCAGCCACGATGAACAGCGGGGCGACGATCAACAACGCGATGGGAAAGTGTACCACGAGCGGATGTATGCCGTGCCACGGCGGCAGCGACGGGAAAAGGCCCATCTCATTCTCCCTGCAGGGATCCAGCAGCACCAATCAGTAAGCACGCGTCTTGTACGCGGGCTTCCGCTCATCGTCCAGAACCGGTCGACAGTGCGTTCGTTCCCGCCACGCGGCTCAGTTCACTTTCTCGTACTTCTCCTTCGGTGCGAAGCAGGAGAGGCACTTCTCGAAATTGAGGCTCATGGTCGTGTACCCGCAGACGGTGCAGACGTAGAAGTCCTTCTTGCCGCCCTTCCATTGGGCCAGTTCGTCGAGGGCCTGCTTGAAGAGCTTGGCGTGCTCGGTCTCGGCCATCTGGGCGTAATTGAAGGTCTTCACGGCATCCGGTTTGTCGTCGGTCTTGGCCTTGGCGATGAAACCCGGGTACATCTCCAGCCGTTCGTAATTCTCGCCCGCCAGAGCCGCATCGAGGTTCTCCTTCGTGGATTTCGCTTCGACCTTCTTGATGTCCGCCTTAGGCGTTCCGCCCATCTTCTTAATCACTTCGCCGTGATTGGCGGCGTGAACTTGCTCGGCGCGGGCGGCGGCGCGGAAAAGACTGCCGACCGGTCCGTAGCCTTCGGCATCGGCCTTTTTGGCGAATTCGACATAGCGAGCGTGGGCATTGCTTTCACCTTCAAACGCCGTCATGAGGTTGTCGAGCGTGCCGGGCGCCCCCTTTGGGGTCTTCTCAGCTTGCTTGGCGTCGGGTGCGGCGGGTTTGTTCTTGGTCTCCTGGGCGGGGGCCGAACAGCACCATGTGGTGATGACGAAAAGGGCGCAAGTCGTTTTGCACCGTCGGGATGTGATTGTGGTTAACACGCGTAAGTCTCCTCTAAACCAGCATTCGGGCGTCAAGCGCGCCCTTTCCGGCGGGAGTGCTGCAAGAAACGTACCACCTTTCGTGGGTTGCGACTGCGGCTAAGCGAAATGTAAACCGGGAGGCACGTCACCCGCAACGAAAGGAAGCAGGACTCCAACGGAGGGGCCGAAGTTAACCCGGCATTGGTGGCTTGGGTAGGACAGCACCGCTTCTACAGCCCCTGGGTGCTGACGGGCATGGGGGTGCCTCCGCCACAGGCGGATCGATAGGCCAACTGACACGCCAATCGGATAGCGGCCTTCATACTGCCGGGGTCGGCGGCGTTGGTGCCGGCGATGTCGAAGGCCGTGCCGTGATCGACGCTGGTGCGGATGATCGGAAGACCGAGGGTCACGTTGACCGCCGCACCGAAGGCCAGCAACTTCACCGGAATCAACCCCTGGTCGTGATACATGGCCACGATCCCGTCGTAACGCGCGCGGCGCCGCTCGGTAAAGAGCGTGTCCGCGGGGAAGGGGCCTTCGACGTCGATTCCGGTGTTGCGGGCCATCTGGATCGCCGGCTCGATCACGCGGGTCTCCTCGTCGCCGAACTGACCCTGCTCGCCGGCGTGGGGGTTCAATCCCGCCACGGCGAGGCGCGGATGTTCGATCCCGAACCAACGCTGCAGCGCTTCGTGAAGCAGATCGATCGGTTGGAACACCAGCCCGATGGTGAAGTGATTGCGCAACTCGAACAGACCCAAGTGGGCGCTGGCGAGTGCCACCCGTAGATCACCGCCGACAAAGGCCATCGTGAAGCGCTTGGTGTTGAAGGCGTCGGCGATCTTTTCGGTGTGGCCCGGGAAGCGGCAGCCGGCCAGTTTCCAACTGACCTTGTGGATGGGGCCGGTGACGATCGCGTCGATCACGCCGTTCTTCGCGGCGTTGACCGCTTCGTCGACGTACCGAAGCGACGCCTTTCCGCCCTCGGCGGTCGGACGGGCGTTGACCCAGAAACCGGCGGCGTACTCCTCGAGATCGACCAGGACGACGCCGCTGTCCACCCGCAACGGCTCGCCACGGGCGATGCGAAACCAAAAGGGACGAAGGGCTGCGGCGTCGGCGGCGGCCTCCAAAACATCGCCCGATCCGTAGAGGATGAAGCGAGCGAGCGAGCGGACTTCGGGGTCGGCGAGGGCCTTAAGGACCACCTCGGCCCCGATCCCGCAGGGGTCGCCCAGGGTGACGCCGATCAGCGGTTTGGATCGCACGGCCTGGGGCGAGACGGCGGGGCCGACCACCGCGGCGGTCATAGGAACCCCGCCTTCTGCAAGGCGTCCCGCGTGAGTGCCCCGCCCTCGGTCATTTGCGCGAGTCGATGCACGATCGTCCGAGCGATGATGTCCGATTCAATGTTGACGAGGT
>JBGPAW010000506.1:0-2533 GCA_041480905.1 Phycisphaerae bacterium | reverse complement strand
GCCCTGGCCTACAACCTGATGCACTTTGCCACGGTGTGGATCACCTGAGCGGAGGCCCGCGAATCGACGGGAGGCGCAAAAGCGTGACCCCGAACCCCGGAAGGGGCGAAGCAAAATCACGAATGACCGAAACGATGGACCGGACCTAACCACCGATTGGCTGGGCCTCACGAAACGAGGTACCGAAAAACGTCGGGACTACTCGCGCACTCCAAAACATTCTCAGGCTCTTACGGTCGCGGTTCGGATAAGTGGCGGTCAGCGTGACACGCTACACTAGAAGTTCGTCAGGTCGTCGCCGGTGCCGAACAGGCCGTCCTTGCCGGGACTCCACAACAGGAACGTGTCCCTGCGGGTCGGGGTGACTATGGCGTTCTGGGCGCCGTGCAGGCCGAAGGAGGTCTCGAAGGCCTGCTTGTTCATGATCCAGTACGCGAACGAGAGCGTGTGGTCCTTGATCTGGTCATGCTGCAACGTGGCGCTCGTCTGCCATTCCGAGGGGCCGAACGTCAGGCTGTGCTTTCCGCCGCCGAAATTCCACGGGTCGAGTAGGTTCTCGGTGGCCGTCTCGGTAGTGAAGCCGGTGAATATTGCGTTGTCCCGCCAGGTGTAGACGCCGAGATGGGCCGGATCACCGGACCAGGACGTGAGAGTGGCGTTTGGCCGGGCTGCGTACCCCGAGTTCGCGGCGTAGTACAGGATCGGGTAGTTGTATGCGTCCACGAACACCCAGTTGGTCCACTTCGGCGCCGTGCCGGTTGAATCGTCCACCGGCGATCCGGACAGATCGCGTGGCGGCCGGACGATCCCTTCGCTGGCGATATACGGTCCGCTGCGCGGGAGCGGCTCGGTCAGGACGGACGGCCAGTCGGGATCGCCCGGCTTGCCGTACCACAGCTTCTGCGACCAGCCGGCCGGGGGCGACAGGGCGTCGAACACCTTCGGCACGTTCCGTTTGGCGACATAGCCGTCGAGATTCTTGCCCATCAGGTAGCGCACCAGCCATTGCGCGCCGAAAATCTCCTCCTGGCCGAGCGCGCTGCCATCGCCCTCCTCCGTGGGGTCGTCGCCGGGCTTCGACGGCGGGTAGTTGCCGCCGCGGCACTCCTCCTCATTCTCGTTCTTGAACAGCTCGAGGCCGTCGCCGAGGGCCTTCATCGTGCCCTTGGTCTTAACGTTCTTGGCCGCGTCGCGCGCCTTGGACAGCGCCGGAAGCAGGACGGCCACCAAGAGGACGATGATCGCCATGACGGTCAGCAACTCGACCAGTGTAAACCCCCGTCGAATCGGGCGCTCCGCGCCCCCCAGATGATGCACGTTCATCGTGTGACTCCACAGCGCGACCCCGGGTCGCCCGACGACCACAGCCGCAGTATTTGCATGCGACCTTTCCCCAATAGCCGCTGCCCGGCGACGTCGCCAAGCTTCTTTCTTTCCCATCGTACCCGTTCCACCATCCGCATGCAAGACAGAACGGACATGGCCGTTTGCCTGCTGGGCAAGGTCCTTAAATACCGCGCATCCGGTCCGCTACCAGTTATCACCTCGGATCCGGCGTACACGACAGCCCCGGTCCCGAATACACGGGCCGGTCTTGCGAGCGTCTGAAGCCGTCATCCGGTCCTCCCCAGCGCCGGGCGTAAACTCAGTTGCGCGATCCGGTTAAGGACCCGACTGCCGAACGGTCCAGCTCTCGCCCCGTTTTTTCGCCCTGAAATCGGTCCCGGTCAGTCCTATTTCGCCCTTACGCATTATTCGACCGTCTGGGTTACGGTCTGCGGTGATGCTCTTGTCTCAAATTTGAGAGTGCGGCGGAGCAGAGTTCTCGTCTGAGGGAATGGGGTCGGCAGGGGATACAGGGCGCGGACAGGCCGCCACGCCCGCAATGCCTTAACAACCAGACAGTAAGGTATCCACCGACGGTCCAATCCCAGGGGTAGAGGAGGGCTGGCGACCGTTGGCATGGCTCTTGCTCCGCACTCCCCAATGGACTGTTCGTGTCGGGGCTGAACCTGCGCGTTGGGGTCAGTTTTCGGCACTGTGGCGAGGAGAAAGCGGAGGCAGATTCATGATCGCCAGTTACCTGATTACAGTGACGCTGTTTACTTTCGGTCCCACGTCGAACCTGACGTACAGCGGGTCTATAACTGAGGACTTGCAGTTCCCGGGGCGGCTGGCGCCGGCTCCGGGCGGAGGGGTTTACGTGACGGACGGACCGTCCGACCAAGTGATCCACTACGACGCAGGAGGGGCGGTGGTCGGGAGCCACGCGATTCCCGAGTCTCCGGTGGGGATCGCGGTGCATCCCACCAACGGGCACATTTTCGTGTCGCGGCTGGACGGGGCGGTCGGAATCTACGACGCCTCGTTTTCCCAGGTGGGTACGCTCAACCCCTTCCCGTTCACGATGGATGATCCGAACGACATCGCGGTTCACCCCACGACGGGGGAAGTGTACGTGACCGACAGCGCCGCCCATCGGGTGATGGTCTTTGACGGGACGACCGGTGTGTTGGCGCGGATGTGGGGCACG
>JBGPAW010000505.1:0-2538 GCA_041480905.1 Phycisphaerae bacterium | reverse complement strand
CGTGGAGGTCCGCGCTGGGTTCGGCGGCGCTGATGAAGACCAGCGGCCCTGGAGCGTCGGAAATCGGCCCGGAAGTCACGCCACGACCTGCCTTTGGGCGCGTTTCGAGCCCCCAAGCCCCGGCGCGCCCGGGGCGACTTTACCCCCACCTTGCCCCGGTGACAACAGGGCCGTCCAAACCGGGCAAACCTTGCCACTCATCCGTGGGTGGCCGGGCGGGGATTTCCGGGGTTGAATTGCGGGCCGGCTGCGTTTATGCTACATGGTTCGCGTATGCGCCCCAATGACGGGTGGTTGGTTATGGCCTATTGTAGGAGGTGTTGATTGGCTGCGGAGTTGGTACGTACTCTCATTGATTCGGGGATTCACTTTGGACATCGCGTGAGCCGTTGGAACCCGAAGATGGCGCCGTACATCTTCGGGAAGCGGAACTTGATCCACATTATCGACATCCGCGAGACGGTCAAAGGTCTGTTGCGGGCCAAGAGATTCATCGCGCAAGTGGTGTCCCGAGGTGAGCTGGTCCTGTTCGTGGGGACCAAACGGCAGGCCCGCCATACGATCGAGCACCACGCCCAGCGCGTGGGGATGCCGTATGTGAGCGAGCGTTGGCTGGGCGGGATGCTGACGAATTTCCGCACGGTGCGGTCGCGTCTGACCCGTCTGGAGGAGTTGGAGCGAGCCCAGGCCGACGGGAGCGGCCAGCAGTACGGCAAGAAGGCCATCGCCGCCCGCGACCGCGAGCTGCGCAAGATCCACCGGAACCTGTCCGGCGTGCGGGAGATGGACAAACTCCCCGGAGCGCTGGTGGTGGTGGACGTGCAGCGCGAGCGGATCGCCGTGCGTGAGGCCAAGAAGCTGGGCATCCCGACCGTGTGCCTGATCGACACGGATTCGGACCCGGACTTCGCGGACATCCCCATCCCGGGGAATGACGACGCCATCCGGTCCATCGAGGCGGTGGTCGAGCATCTGGCTGACGCCGTGGAGGCAGGTAAGCGGGCCAAACCGCCCGAGGATACGGAAGGGCGGGTCCCGCAGCGGCGGTCCACCCGGCCGATGACCGCCCGCGCGGGCGAGAAGCTCTCCGCCGAGAAACCCGAGGCGGGATATGCGGAGGAGCCACCCGCGGAGTCTTCGGGGCTCACCGCGGAGACCCAGGGGATCCCGGCGGCGGGGGCCGCTTCGGAAAGTGTCGTGGGTTCATGACCTTGGAGAGGATGGCAAAATGGCAGAGATTTCAGCAGCGGTGGTCAAGGCGCTTCGGGAGCGGACCGGCCTACCTATGATGGAGTGCAAGAAGGCTCTGACGGAGAGCGGGGGGGACGAAGCCGCGGCGATCGAACTGCTCAACCGCAGGTATAAGGGGAAGATGGAGGAGCGGGCCGGACGTGAGACCGGCGAAGGGCGCATCGGC
Organism: Phycisphaerae bacterium; assembly: GCA_041480905.1. GTDB lineage: Bacteria > Planctomycetota > Phycisphaerae > UBA1845 > UBA1845 > JAAEQG01. The sequence continues at coordinate 1,121 of JBGPAW010000505.1, read as the reverse complement.
GTGTACATCTCTCCCGACCGGAAGAGCGGGGGGATCGTCGAGCTGCGCTGCGAGACGGCCCCGGTGGCGAAAAACGAGCTTTTTGTGGGGCTGGCCACGAGCATAGCGAAAGCGGTCGCCTCCCAGGGAGCGAAGGAGCCTGCGTCCGAGACGATCCTGGCCGCCAAGACCGACTCGGGGAAGACGGTTCGGGAGGCGATGCTCGAGACCTACAGCAAGCTCCAGGAGACCATGAACCTGATCCACTGCCGCAAGGTCGGCGGCGGGTATCTGACTCATTACGTACACCACGACGGCAAGAGCGGGGTGTTGCTGGCTTTGAACACCGCCCCGGTGCCTGAGGTGGTGGCCGTCGACTTGGCCCAGCACGCGATGTTCACCAAGCCGCTGGCCATCACCCGCGAGGCGCTGCCGGCGGAGGCGATCGAGAAGGTCCGCCGGACGGCCCGGGCGGTGGCGGCGGATGAAGGCAAGCCTGCCAACATCATCGAGAAAATCGTGCAGGGCAAAGTCAACGCCTTCTGCGCGGAGAACGCGCTGCTGGAGCAGGAGCACGTCAAGCCCGACTACGAGAAGAAGCGGGTCAAGGACGTGCTCAAAGCGGCCGGGGGCTCCACTGTGGAGGATCTGGCCATCATGGTCCTCGGCGGATAGGCCGATGATGACCGGCGTGAAGTACAAGCGGGTGGTGCTCAAGATCAGCGGTGAAGGGCTGTGTGGCGAGGACCGCTTCGGCATTGACGGTGAGCAACTGCACCGCATCGCGCGGGAGATCAAGGCCGTGGTGGACCTCGGCGTGCAGTTGGCCGTCGTGGTCGGAGGCGGCAACATGGTTCGTGGAGCGGTCGTCGCCCAGGATTCCCAGATCGAGGAGGTGACCGGGCACTACATGGGCATGCTGGCCACGGTCATCAACGCCTTGGCCATCCAGGACACGCTGGAGGCGCTCGGGGTGCAGACCCGCGTGCAGAGCGCCATCGGCATGGACCGGGTGTGCGAGAAGTTCATCCGCCGGCGGGCGATCCGTCATCTGGAAAAGGGGCGGGTGGTGATCTTCGCCGCCGGCACGGGCAACCCCTTCGTCACCACGGACACCTGCGCCGCGTTGCGGGCCTCGGAGG
>JBGPAW010000504.1:0-2544 GCA_041480905.1 Phycisphaerae bacterium | reverse complement strand
GTAATTCTCGATGATGCCGTTGTGGACCAGGGCGATCCGCCCGGAGGCGTCGGTGTGCGGGTGGGCGTTGACCTGGTTGGGGGGCCCGTGGGTGGCCCAGCGCGTGTGGGCGATTCCGGTCGTGGCGGCCGAACCCTCAAAGTCGAGCATCTGCTCCAGCACGGAAATGCGCCCGGCGGACTTGGTCACCTGGAGGGCGTGGTTCTCGAGCATGGCCACCCCCGCCGAATCGTAACCCCGATATTCCAGCCGCTTGAGCCCTTCGATCAACAGCGGCAGGGCCTGCCGCTCCCCGACGTATCCGACGATTCCGCACATGCCCCGTTCCTCCGTAGGTCCTGCTATGGTAACATTATCGGCGGATCGGGTGGGTCACGCAACGTTACCGCCCGACACGAAGTAAGACGCATCCGAAGCACCGCCGGTTCGCGGGCGAAGGTCGGGAACGTGGACCTTTTTGCGGAACAAAGGCGGCGAAACCGCGAGGACGTACAGCCGCTCGCGGTACGCATGCGGCCGCGAATCCTCGACGAGTTCGTCGGGCAGGAGCACTTCGTCGGACCGGGGAAGCTGTTGCGCCGCATGTTGCAGGCGGACCGTCTGACCAGCGCCGTGTTCTACGGCCCGCCGGGGTCCGGCAAGACCACGCTCGCGGAGATTATTGCCTGCATGACCCGGGCGCACTTCCAGCAGGCCAACGCCCCCGCCATCGGCGTCAAGGAAGTCCGGGAGATTCTCGCCGAGGCCCGGGAACGGCTCGAAACCGGCGGCCAACGCAGCGTCCTGTTCCTCGACGAACTGCACCGCTTCAACCGTGCACAGCAGGACACATTGTTGCAGGACGTGGAGGACGGGGTCATCATCCTCATTGGGGCCACCACCGAAAACCCCTTCTTCGCGGTGAATTCGCCGCTGATTTCCCGCAGCCAGGTTTTCCGATTCGAGCCGCTCAGCCCCGCCGACATCAAGCTCTTGCTCAGTCGCGCGGTCCAGGACCGCGAACGCGGCTTCGGCAAGCTCCTAGTCACCCTGACCGAGGAGGCGGCCGACCACCTCGCCACGGTCTGCGACGGAGACGCGCGCCGGGCACTGACCGCCCTGGAGGTCGCCGTGCTGTCCCAACTGGCCGAGCACCCCGAGCAGGCCGTTACGGTCGATACGGCCGTCGCCGCCGAATCCATCCAGCGTAAGGCCATCCAGTACGACCGGACCGGTGACGCTCACTACGACACGGCCAGCGCTCTGATCAAATCCATCCGTGGGGGCGACCCGGACGCGGTGGTCTATTGGCTGGCCCGGATGCTCGAAGCCGGTGAGGACCCCCGGTTCATCGCCCGGCGGATTGTGATTTCCGCGGCGGAGGACATTGGAAATGCCGATCCGCAGGGTCTGGTGCTGGCCCAGGCCGCCGCCGACGCCACCAACTTCATCGGGCTGCCCGAGTGCCAACTCCCGCTGGCCCAAGCGGCGATCTACCTGGCCTGTGCCCCCAAGTCGAACGCTTCCGCGATGGCCATCTGGAACGCGGGGAAGGACGTGCGCGAGGGACGCACCCTGCCCGTTCCGATCCATTTGCGGGACACCCACTACCAGGGCAGCCGGCGCCTGGGCCACGGCGAGGGTTACGAGTATCCTCACGACCACCCCGGGGGCATGGTGGCCCAAGACTACTTGGGCGTCGATAGGGTATACTACGAGCCTACGGACCGGGGCGCCGAAGCGACCCTGGCGGCTTACCTGAAGCGGTTTCGAGCGCTGCGTCAGGGCGGAGGTCCGGCGGAGGAACCGGGAAACACCCATCCATGAGCCAGAAAAGAGACCTCAGACAACACTTGCGAAAAATCCTCGCGGGCCTCTCCCCGGAGCAGATCCGCGCCAAATCCGCGGCCTGCTGCAAGCTGCTCATCGAGCAACCCGAGTACCACAAAGCCGAGATCGTCATGGTGTTTCTCTCCCTGCCCACCGAGCTCGACACCACCCCGCTGGTGCTGCGGGCCTGGCAGGACCGCAAGCGCGTGCTCGCCCCCAAGGTGAGCTGGGAGCAACGCCGGATGATCCCGGTCGAGGTCCGCTCGCTGACGCATGATCTGACCGAGACCACCTTGGGCATCCGCGAGCCGGCGGCCGGCGTGCCCATCCCGGTGCCGCTGATCGACCTGGTGATCGTCCCCGGGCTGGGCTTCGACGAGGACGGGAATCGGCTGGGCCGCGGGCGAGGTTTCTACGACCGTTTCCTGGCCCATCCGGAATTCCGGGCGGTCAAGTGCGCGGTGGCCTTCGAGGAGCAGCTCTGCCCGGAGATCCCCAGCGACCCGCTCGACGTCCGCGTGGACATGCTGGTCACCGACGTGAAGGTCCGCCGGATGAAGCTGGGGAAGAAGAGGTAAAAAGAAGGCAGCGAGACCTAGTGCTCCAACGCACCTAAAGTTTCGGGTACAGCCGGCGGAGCTTGATCCGCGCATCGTCGGTGGTGAACTGCCACTCGATCGTGGCGGTCGCCCCGTTTCTGGCTTGTTCCCAAGCGTCCACCTTTTCGATCAGTTC
>JBGPAW010000503.1:0-2544 GCA_041480905.1 Phycisphaerae bacterium | reverse complement strand
GGCAATCCCAACGACTGCAATAGCAATGGGATTCCCGATGCCACGGACATCGCCGGCGGCACCAGCACGGATGCCAATACCAACGGCATACCCGACGAATGCGAGTGGTATGTGGCCGCCGAGCTTTCCAGCGTGCCCCCACAGGACGGGTTCCTCGAGGCGTGCAAGACCCACGACAACGGCGGGACGTTCGACGCGACGATCTACGTGCAGCCGCTGTTCGTGTTCGTGAACAAGGCCGAGTTGGATTCCGGTGCCCCGGCCACCCCCGACAACGTGAAGGTTCTGGATACGGGCGTGGACGGTCTGCCGCCCATCATCTTCAACTTCACCGACGTGCCCTTCTCGGTGTGCGCCCCGGCGGGCCTGGGCATCTACGTGACGCCGTGTTCCGAGGGCAACTTTGTGCCCGGAGTGGATACCTCACCGAAGAAGGGCGGAGGTTGGCGTCAAGAGACGACGTGCGTCTCGCATATTGAACCGGGTGAAGAACATTACTTCTGCCCGCCGGAGTGCATCGAGGCGGTATGCACCTACTCGGCGGTGGACGGGGCGTTGCGGTTCTGCTTCCCGTTCCTGTGCGGGTCCCCGACATGCCCGCCGTTCCCGCCGACGATCACGCCGGGGCCGATGTGCACGGCGCTGAATCCGGCGAGTTGTCCGCAGCGCGGCTACTTCATGCTGGGCTTTGGCCTGTGCCCCCCGCCGCCGACGTGCTTCAGGCAGGGTATGTGCATACAGTTCTACGGCCCTCCGATCACCTGCACGCCGACGGGGAGGCTGCTATGTCCGTAGGCTCCTAACGCCGAGCTCCGGCTCGGCGACCAGTTCCTGACCAGTTCGGCGGCCCCGGCAGGTTGACCACCCGCCGGGGCCTGGTTTTGGGTCGTGGTGGGCGCTTGCCAAGAGCGGGAATTGTGGCGATGATGTCGCCCCGTGGACATGTCCCCGAGGTTTCGGGTCCGACAGGAGACGGCGGGTGGAAACGGCACGCAATATTCTCGAACGTAAAGGCGGAGACGTCGCGGCGGTGGCCGGCACCGCGTCGGTGCTGGAGGCGGCCAAGATGATGAACGACCGGCGGATCGGCGCGGTGGTCGTGGTCGACGGCCAACAGGTGGTCGGCATTTTCACCGAGCGGGACGTGCTCAACCGCGTGGTGGCGGAGCGGCGCGACGCGGCCACGACCCGGGTACAGGAGGTGATGACCGCGCCGGTGGCCTGCTGCCGGTTGTCCACGCCGCTTTCGGAACTGCGGAGCGTCATGACTGAGAAGCACCTGCGCCACCTGCCCGTCGTCGAAGACGGCAAGCTGGTGGGGATGATCTCCAGCGGCGACGTGTTGGCTTCCCAGGTGACCCTGCAACAGACCACCATCGAGTATCTCAACGCCTACCTATACGGGAGAAGGTAGTAGGGCCATGACGCCGAAGGATCGAAAACGGTTCGCGGGCGTGGTGCTGGTGCTGACGGCCTTCGCCCTGACGGGCTGCGTGCGGCGGAGCTTGACCATCCGGACCGAGCCCGACGGAGCCCTGGTCTACTTGAACGACGAGGAGGTCGGCCGTTCGCCGGTGACCACCGATTTCCTGTGGTACGGCGATTACGAGATCATCGTGCGCAGGGACGGCTACCAGACCCTGCGCACCCACGAGCGGATCAACCCGCCGTGGTACCAGGTTCCGCCGGTCGACTTCTTCGCGGAAGTCTTGTACGTCGGCCGCCTTCACGACCAACGGTTCGTCTCGTACACGCTCGAACCCGAACAGCTCCCCGGGCGGGGGGAGTTGCTCGAACGGGCCGCGGAACTCCGCAGCCAAGCGCTGTCCGAGGAGCACTGATGCCCTCACCTGTCCTGAGATTGCGAAAGTGCCGCGCTTCGGCGGCCCACGCCCCTACGCCCCCTCGGAACACTTCCCGCCCTGATGGCTCGCCATGCGCTTGGCGCACTCCGCCGGACTGACGTCCTCGACGTGGGTGGCTACGCTCCAGTGGTGTCCGTAGGGGTCTTCCAACTTGCCATACCGGTCGCCCCAGAACATGTTCTGCAGGGGCATGGTGACCTTGGCGCCCGCCGCAACAGCCCGCTTGACCGCCGCGTCGGCATCGTTGACGTAGAGGTGGATGGTGACCGGCGATCCGCCCAGCAATTGCGGGCCTTTCGCCCCCCAATCCGGGAATTCATCGCACAGGTAAACGTGCGAGTCTCCGATCTTAAGCTCGGCGTGCATGACGGACTTCCCGTCCGGACCGGGGACGCGGCAGAGTTCCTCGGCTCCGAAGGCCTTCTTGTAGAACTCGATCGCCTGCGCGGCGCTCCGCACCACCAGGTGCGGTGTGATGGTGTGACATCCTGCGGGAATGGGTTGGACTTTTCCGGCCATGGGTCGTTTCTCCTGTCTTACGTGGATTTCGGGACCGCAATACCTGATGACACTAGAGGCGCGGTGGCTCGCATCGGCCACTATCGGGGCGCACGCATTGCTACCCGTTTCGTCGCAGGCCTCCTGTAGCGCTGAAGCTCGTGGTCATCTTGCCCTCTTG
>JBGPAW010000502.1:0-2549 GCA_041480905.1 Phycisphaerae bacterium | reverse complement strand
TCATGCGGAACGGAGTGCCGGGCTTGAGGTTTAACGCTCCAACAGCGCCGCCCCTTGGAGGTGAACGATGCCCGTCTTACCTTCCACTGGTCCGCCTCGCGGTCGTGCTGATCAGCGTGCTGGCCGCGGGATGCGAACCGACCGCGCGGGTCCCGAAGTTCCAACTCGCCAAGGCCGAGTGGACCTACCAGAACGACGTGGGACAACAGCTCACCACCGACCATTTCGAGATCTACACGACGATCCGGGACCAGGGCCTGCGTGAGGCTTTGCCGCTGTTCCTGGAATCGGCCTATCAACTCTACGCGGAACTGCTGCCTCCGGTGAACGAAGACAATCCGCGAATGCAGACCTATCTGTTCAACTCGCGGGCCCAGTGGGACCGCTTCGTACGCCAGGCTTTTCCGCAGCGTTACGCGATGTACGCCCGGATTCAAAACGGCGGGTTTGCTGAAGGTCGGCTGTGCGTGGTGTACTACCTGCGGCGCGACTACACCCTCTCCATCATCGCCCACGAGGGCATGCACCAATACTTCGGCAGTCATTTCGACATCAAGATTCCGCCGTGGCTCAACGAAGGTTTGGCCACCTACTGCGAAGGGTTCGACTTCCGCAACAACGTGCCGGTGTTTCTGCCGCGGCAGAACACGTTTCGGCTCAATCCCCTGCGGCAGACCCTGACCACCAACGCCCTCATCCCGCTGCGGCAGTTGTTGGCCACCAACGCCGGCGAGGTGGTGAGCGAGGGCCTCAGCGGGTTGACCACCGCCTATTACGCCCAGGCCTGGGCCCTGATCGTTTTTCTGCGGCACAGCGAAAAAGGCAAGTACGCCGACGGATTCGGCCGCATGCTGGAGGACGTGCGCAACGGCTCGCTGCACACCAAGGCCCGGGCCGCCAAGCTCGCCTCCGGCAACCCCAGCCAGGTCAGCATGGGGGAGGCCGTCTTCCGCGCCTACATCACCCACGATCTGGACAGTTTCGAGCGCGAGTACCGCCGCTACATGACCGAACTGGCGGGATTCAAATAGGGCGCGCTCCCCGGCCCACCGTTTTCAATGCGGTCCTGCGGCGGAGGTCGGCATCCCGGTCGGACGGGTGTAGACGATCTCCAGAATCTTGTATTCCTTCCCGTCGCTGCCCGGCTCGTACACCTCGAGCACGTGCTGGTCATCGCTGACAAACCGCGTGATCCCCCGGCTGTTCCGCTTGGTGCCGCTCCACGGGTCGCCATGTCGACCTACAAAGGCGATCGCCTCACACGGCGCCTGGCAGGTGCCCAGGTTCGTGGTGATCGCGGTGCTCATCGTGTCCACCCAAGCTGAGGTGTATTTCTCTTCAAAGGCATCGTAGCCGTAGACCGCCAGCCCCTGGTAGGGTAGCCCCAGGTTCCCGCCGTCGAACTCCTCCAGCACGAAGCGGTTGCCGAGAATCCACTTGCGCTCGCACGTGCCCTTCGATTCTACCGCCGGGGCTTCGGCGTTCATCCAATACTTGATCGCCATATTCCATCGGCCGGCCATCTTCCCGAGGAGCTTGTGGTGTTCTCCCGGCATCGCGTAGCGCACCAAGGCCTCCACCATCGACTCCGCGGAACCGGTGGCGGATGGGCCGCTTCTTTCGCGTTCGGATTTCGAGGGGGCAGGCTGATCCTGCGAAACGACCTCCCGAGTCACGAATGCCGTTATCCCGACCAGGGCCGCCGCACCCAGTAACATCCGCCATTTCATGTGCTCATCCTTTTCGCTGAGAACACTCGCTTTCAAACGATCACCTTCCCGCCGGGCTCTCCAGTTCTTTCCCGTCGGTTCCGCCTGCCGCATAATACCGGCTATGGGATCAGACGGCACCCGCCGAATGGAAGACCTGCGCGCCCAAATCCGGCGGCACGACCACCAGTACTACGTGCTGGCGGCTCCGCTCATTTCCGACGCCGAGTACGATCGCCTGTTTCAGGAGTTGCAGGAACTCGAAGCGGCCCACCCCGAGTTGGTGACGCCCGACTCCCCGACCCAGCGGGTGGGCGGTCAGCCGATCGAGGGCTTCGAGCACGTCCGCCATGCCGTGCCCATGCTCTCCATCGACAACACCTATGACGAGAGCCAACTCCGCGAGTTCGACACCCGTGTGCGAAAGCTGCTCGGGAAGGCCCCCTATCGCTACGTGGTCGATCCCAAGGTGGACGGCGTCGCCGTCGCCCTCACCTACCGGGACGGCGTGTTCGTCACGGCGGCCACCCGCGGCGACGGCGTCACCGGCGACGTGATCACGCACAACGTGCGGACCGTCAAATCGGTCCCGCTGCGGCTGGTCGGCCGCGATTGGCCGGAGGTCCTGGAGGTCCGCGGCGAAATCTATTGGCCCTGGGAGGACTTTCTGCGGTTCAACGCGGCCCGCGAAGCGGCGGGCGAGGCCACCTTCGCCAATCCGCGCAACGCCACCGCCGGCTCGCTCAAGCAGCTCGATCCGCGCAACTTGGCCGATCGCCGCCTGGCGTTTGTCGCCCACGGTTTCGGGCGGGTCGAGCCCCTGCGGGCTGAAACCCATGC
>JBGPAW010000501.1:0-2551 GCA_041480905.1 Phycisphaerae bacterium | reverse complement strand
TGAAGGATCCGAGCCGCGACCGTAAGGGAGCGGTCTTCGCCTGGGTGCCCCATCCCGTCCCGGCTGCCTCTTCAGGCAGCCGGACGGGGTGGGGGATCGCTGCCGCGAACGTCACCGACTCGGGCATCGGACCCGCCGTCTGTGCGAACGTTGCCGGCAACGCCGGATCGGATCGGTACCGCGCCGCGACGCGCTCCAGCCGCTCCGCGGACTCGCGGTCCACGGCATAGCCGAGGTCGACGGCCCACGTCGCTCCCACCGCCTGGTTCCGACCTTGGCCGGTCACCCAGGAGGCCGGCGCCGGCGGAGTTTCCGGCCGCCCCGTCATCACGTAATACTGGGCCGCTCGATCCGGCAACACCATCTTCAACTGCTGCCGCCGGGCGGCGGTCGCCGACGGGGCGTAGGCCTCGGGAGCGAGGTGCCGGAAGAAAACCGTGTTCAGCCGCATCCGGCGAATCGTGGCCAGATCGGCATCCAGCCGGCGAGCGAGGTCGTCGCGCTCCCCCGCGGGGACGGTCTCCACCCCGTACCAGATCCCGATCGGGTAGAACGCCTGACGCGGCTCGACCGTCATTCCCCCCTGCTTCGGTGCGCACCCGGAAGCCGCGGCAAGCCACGAGGTCAGAACGACGATCGCGATGATGCGCGAGCCGCGGACTTCAGGCTCCCCTTGACGCGCAGTGTCAAGGGTCCGCGCGGCGCCGCGCAGGCTAAAACCTGCGGCTCCTCGAGGAGCATTCCACCTTCTCAAACGCCCACCTTTATTCGGGTTGACACCGCCGACCCTGCGGGGATACACTCCGCTCCCGGAGGCGCGGTCGATCGTGCCCAACATGGAGGTTGCCTTTCTTGAATACGCTTCGTCCTCTGGGCTGGCTCGTCGTCCTGGCTGGGCTCCTTCCCGTCGGGTGTTCCCGGCCCTCCGTGGACGTCTCCGACTCCGCTACGCGCCAGCAGTTGTCCTTGCTCATGCCGGCGACCGTGAACATCGTCGGGCCTTTCACCCGCTTCCGCGGCGCGGACGACCGCAAGCACCCCGCGGAGGTCGAGCTCCTGCTCCAGCCGGTCAACGCCTTCGGCGATCCGGTCAACATCGCCGGGACGCTCATCGTGGAACTGTACGAGTTTCGCCAGGCCTCCGGGGATGACAAAGGCACGAAACTCCAGCAGTGGGACATCGCCCTGACCACCGAACGCGATCAGCAGACCTATTGGAACCGCACCACCAGCATGTACGAGTTCCGGCTCCAACTCGGGCCCGCGTCGCCGCCCTCGAGCCGCAAGTTCGTTCTCCAGGTGATCTATAATACGCCGCTGAAGGAGCACATGATAGACCAATACGTCCTGGAGGTGCCGTTGGCGACGCCGGTCGTGGCCGGGGCCGGCGGCTAACCTTGCCCCCGCCGCGGGGTCTTACCGCGTGAGGGAGAAGCTCATGTAGCGTCGCCCCTTGTGGGCGGCGTCAAGGGGTAAGCCAAGGGGTGTTTCTCGCTGTGCCGAGACGTGTGAACTGGAGAACAGACCGTAATCCGTAGTCCTAGCTGATGGAGGAACGCGATGAAACTGATGAGATGGACCGCAGGCGTAGTGTTGGCCGCCGGAGCCTTGGGGCTCTTGGTGGGGTGCGACAAGCTTACCCGTAACCATTATGAGATGCTCGAGCAGAACGTCTCCACCACCGACGACGTTCAACGGACCATTGGCCATCCCGACTATAAGCTGGAGGGACAATGGCACTACGAACGGGTCGATAAGCATCTGAACGTCTTCATCGACTTCAACGAAAACGGGGTGGTGGTCCGCAAGCAGTGGATTGACACCGGCGAGCGCGAGTGGGAGGACACCGAGAAGCCCGGCGACACCGACAAATTCGAGAAGACCACCATCCGCAACCTCAAGGAATAGTCCCGAACATTCACCGGTAGCGTCGACACGCAGCGCGGTGGTTTCGAGCTTCGAATACCATGAAAAAGGAGCCGCGGGCTTCAGGCTCCCCTCGACGCGGAGTGTCAAGGGCCCGCGCGGCCCAACCGAAGCCGGGAGAGCTGCGGTCCGCGGGCTTCATTAGTGTTTAGAAGCTCTTAAAGCGTATGTGAGAAGTTGGCAGGTACGCGCAAAGCCTCTCACCTGCTGGGTTGCAGCCGCGGAGCGGCGTCGGAATAAAGCCCAGGGCGAGCGTAGCGAGCCCTGGGTAGACAGGTTCCGAAGGTCCAAGCCCCCAGAGGGGGCGACGGAAGAACTTCTCACACACGCTCTTAGGGAAAGCCGGTCCGTGGTCCGGCCTTTTCCCGCCTTCGGCGGACCGGCGTGTGGCTCGTCCCCGCCCGTCGCCGCCCTGGGTGACTGCTGGGATCACGTGTGGTCGATCCCCGAACTGTGCGGTCGCCAGGCCTGTCCGCCGTGAGATTGTCGGGAAGCACGAGGGAAATCTGCGCAATCTGCGGACTTCTTTTCTTGTCCACAGATTTCGCAGATTGACGCAGATTCGCCTTTGAAAGGATCAGCCGCTGGTACTGTAGTGATTCCGCACCGAAGTTGATGAGCAACC
>JBGPAW010000500.1:0-2551 GCA_041480905.1 Phycisphaerae bacterium | reverse complement strand
GGACCCCTGGGGCGGCGCGGCCGATTTCACCAGTTCGGGATCGGGGTCGCCATTTTGGAGAAGGCGATCGGCCAGCAGATCGGCCCCGGCCGTCCCAATGTCCTCGATCTTCAATCCGAGGTACGGAGGAGCCGCCTCCGCGAAGGTGGCTTCCGCGCTCTTGGCGAGCACCCGGCTGCCGCCGCGCGAAGAGACGAAGGTGATCGGTCCTTCGCGAGTCCGCAGGTCCTCGTAGACCTTCCACGCCGTCGAATCGATTTTGAATTCGCAAACCAGGGTGTGGCCTTCGATGTCCGTTTCCGGCGGCGGGGCTGGGGCCGGCTCCGCGCCGGCGCTCGCGGAAAGATACTCGACACCCGCGGTCGTCGCGGCAAAATTCTGCAGGAACTGTCTTCGATCCATGGATCAGGCCTCGTCTGGGCAGCCAGTATAACACCGGGTGCAAACGCTTGCAGGGCAAAGCAGCCCTCGGGAAGCCTGGCTGATCGAACCGCGAAGCGTATTGGGCCGGCGCCGGCGGTGGCGCCTTGCGTTCGCGGCCAGCGGGCGCGGTACCGCGAGACCAAGCTGAGTGCCCCAAAGTACTGGTACCAAAACAAGTTCCAGGTGAGAGAAGGGGGGCATTTTGGGGCTTGCAACCTCGCATTCACCCGTGTAAACTGACCCCATACCCGTGCATTGCGACGTGGAGGAAGTGTCTGATTCAAGGAGGAATCGGAGTAATGAAGAAGATTCTTGTGAGTTTGGTTGTTTTGGGGTTGCTCGGGGTTACTGCGGCGTTTGCTAATGGTGTGCCGGATGCCAGCGCCATATGTTCCGCCACGAGCGCCTGGTACGGGCAAGCTCCCGTATTCGCCGATCAAAATACGATGGTGTACTGCGTCAGCCCCTTTGGCTGGAGCGACACTTGGCTCGTCCACTCTCCGACGTACAACCAGTCGAAAGATGTTCTCTCGGGTGACGATGCGTTTTTCATTCGCTATACGACGGATGGACAGCCGTACACGAGCTGGCTGAGTTTATACCTCGACCAGGGCACGCTGAGTGGCCAGCCCATCAGCCCTTACGATTATGGTTGGTCGTACGGCCCAGCGGGCTACACGGCCCCCCCCGACTGGAGTCAGTACCAGTCGACGATCTATAACGGCTCTGGTCTCAAGATCCAAATCACAACCACGGTCACGCTGACCGGTGTGACGCTGGACTTCGCGTTTACGAATCTCACGTCGAACCCCTTCTCCGACCTGCAGTTGTTCGATTACTTCAATTTCCATCCCGAGGGCTCTGCGAACCTCCCTAGCCGCTATTGTGGTGTCACGGAGTACGATGGGGCGATCGGGGGGATCGTGACCACCGACTCCTCTGGCCCCGGTTGCACGAACCACCTTGCCAACGGCGAGGTGTACGGGTCGCAAATGGACGCCGCCCACGAAGTGGGGTATGCGGCGGGCGGTTCGCCGATAGTGTGGTCTGACATTTCGAACCTTACGCCCCTTAACGGTTCCGTTGGCCCCGTGGGTCCCGGGGACACTGCGGGCGCCTTGCGATGGGACTTGGGCGACCTCTCGTCGCAACTCCATATTACTGTGTATAAGAATCTGGCGGACGTCGTACCGGAGCCGGGCACCTGGTACTTGGGCCTTGGGTCCGGGGCCGTTCTGCTGGGGCTGCTGCGCCGCCGCAAGGCGTAGTTCACGGCTGGCTCCCGATTTCAGCCTTTCATCCGCGAGGCCCTCCGGTTTGCCGGAGGGCCTTCGTATTTTCAGGCATCCCGCCGGCGCGACGCTTCCCGCTGGCCCACCAGCCCGCGGGCCAGTTGCAGCTCAATGAGCCGGGGTGGCCGGCGTGGAGGCCCAGCGGCCGCGTGACCCTTGCCGAGCGGGAAACGGCACGGGGCCATGCCGCCGCCCCGCCACCTTGGTGATGCTCCCGCGTGGGCACCAGCAGCTCGCCTACGCCCTGGAGAGGCTGTTGTTCGAACGGGGGGTGGCTGGGCCACGTTGTCGAGCCGCCTGAAAGACTGGCGCCCGCTTGTCCGCACGGCCTTGCTCCGCCGGCAGGAATTTGGGGCGCCACAAACGAAACTGCCGGAGGCAATGCCTCCGGCAGTTGAGATCGTCGATTGACTGGCCCTTGAGGTTACGCCTTACGCAGCTTGCGCCCGACGAGACCAAGCAGGCCGAGGCCCGACCCCAGCAGGATCATGCTGACCGGCTCCGGAATGCCCGTCTGGGTCTGTGAGAAGGGCTGGTCGAAGCGCGAAAACGCGACACCCTCGCTACCGCCGTGGACCTCGATATCTTTCGTCACATCCACGAAAGTGACGCCCGGCGAGAAATACACGTGATAGATGTCCGTGCCGCCGGTCCCACTAAAAAAGATGCCTTGATTCACGTGCTGACCACCGGTGCAACCACCAAGCAACACGCCGCCAGCGCACCAGTCTTCCGCTCCCTGGATGAAACCGTCGCCAGTCAAGAAACTGATGCCGCTTATGAACAGGATTGCGTCATCAATAATGTAGTTCGGATCCGTCACCGTCACCAGGTAG
>JBGPAW010000499.1:0-2552 GCA_041480905.1 Phycisphaerae bacterium | reverse complement strand
CTTGTCGATTAAATCTGTAGCGTCGCCCCTTGTGGGCGGCGCACCCCCGTTTTTGCGTCACCCACAAGGAGTGACGCTACACGGAGTGCTGCGCCGGGAGATTAAACCGACAGGCCCTGAAGGGCTGGCCTATCAGCCCGCTACGCGGGGAAGTCCCGTGAACGGGGCAAGGATCACCCGCCGATTCTGTCACGGACCCCCGGGACCGATCCCGTCGCGCCTCCACTCGACAACCCCGATGCCCGGCGTTATCATGCTGGTAACCGATGGGACTTGTCCCAGCCACTTTGGTGATCCTTCCTGGCTTCGACATTTCCAATTGGCTGCGACTTATTGAGATACTTGGATGACGGGCTGTTATCGGGACCAATCTCCTTGATATACCGCGCGGTGCGACCCTCGAAACCGTCCGTCCACTCAGGTTTGTCGTCCATCCACGAGTGCGTAGCTCGCACGGGTTGGCGACCGAGGAATCTTGCGGGAGAAACGTCATGCTGACCCTTACCGAAGCCGCCGGCATCCACTTGACCAAGAAGCTCGCCAAAGTCCACGCCGCGGACAATGTCGCCCTCCGGGTGGTTGCCAAACGCCACGGATCGACCCGGCGGCGCTGGGGACTACGGCTGGACACGGCGCGTCCCGCCGACGAGACAATCGCCCATCACGGCAAAATGGTGTTGATGCTCGACGAAGAAGTATCGGAGATGTTGACGGACAAGACGCTCGGCGTTAAGAAAGGCGAGTCGGGGCCGAAACTAACGTTACTTCGAGGGTAGGTGTATGTGTCACCGTTCCCTCAGAGAGAGCGACCTTGGAATTACTGAAACGCCCCAAGGGCGATGAGTACACCCAGCCCGGCGAATACCCGGCCTTGCGTCGGCGCCTCCGCGCCGCAGCCGCGGGGGTGAACATCCCTACCGTCGTGTTCTACGCCTTCGACAAGCGGACGCGACTGCTGCCCTACTACTTCAGCAGCCATAGCATGGCGCCGGCCGGGGCCCGCGCCGTCGGGGCCGCACTCTATGACTCCGGACTCCTCCAGACGCGAATCGTCCTCCAGCAGTGGAACCCGAACGTGCGTCCCAGCCGCGCGCGCCTGGACGGCACGCCGGTCGAGATGGTGCTCGTCTCGAGCATGCAAATCCACGCCGAGAACGCCTACCAACTGATTGCAAACGCCTGTGCCGGACGCGGTGCCGACCGACCGCTGATCATCGCCGGCGGACCCAAAGCGATCTATGAACCGTGGGACCTGTTCGGCATCGGGGGTGATCCGAACGTCAACGCCGACGTGGTGGTCACCGGTGAGGAATTCGTCCTGATGCAACTCCTCGAGGTTCTGCTCGACTACCGGGGGACGCATGGGACCATGCTCAGCGCGTTCCGCCGCGCCCGCCGCGAGGGGGCGCTGACGGGCATCCCGGGGATGGTGTATCGCCAGGACGAAAGCCCTGACGCACCGCTCGTGACCACGGGGATCCAACGGCTGGTCCGCGACTTCGACGAGACCCCGCATCCGCTGCTCGGGTTCGGGTTGCTCGAGCCTCCGCATCGCGGTGGCGAACTCCGAAGCCAGCCGCTGCCCGCTTCGCGCGTCGGGCGGCATTCCTTCATCGGCTCGCTGGTCCTCTCGCACGGCTGCAAATTCAACTGCGACTATTGCCCGATCCCGGCGTACAACCAGCGGACCTACCGGCACAAGAGCGGTGAGCGCATCGTCGAGGAAATGCGCCAGCTCCGCGAGCAGTTGGGCATCCGCTTTTTCTTCGGCACCGACGACAACTTCTTCAACAATCGCGCCGCCGTCCAGCAGATGCTCGAGACCATGTCGCAGGCCACCATCGCCGGAAAGCCCATCCGCAAGGCCCTGCGCTGGGGTACCGAATCAACGGCCTTCGACGCGTGGAAAAACCGCGACCTCATATCGGTCGCCCGCAAGTCCGGGCTGCGGGCCCTGTGGATGGGCATCGAAGACATGACCGCCACGCTCATCAAGAAGGGCCAGTCGGTCAACCAGACGGCCGAGTTGTTCGCGCGGCTGAACCGCGCGGGTATCTGCCCGATGCCCATGATGATGCACCACGACGGGCAGCCGCTCTACACGCGGAACGGTTCCTACGGCTTGCTCAATCAGGTGCGCTTCTTGCGCAAGCATGGGGCTCCCAGCTTGCAGGTGACCGTGTTGACCCCCGCGGTGGGCACGCGCTCCTACGAAGCGAACTACGAAAATGGGTCCGTCTTTGCTCAGGTCGGCGGCCGGCCGGTCCTCGAATACCAGTTTGATGGGAACCACGTTGTCGCCTCCGCGAAATCCAAACCCTGGCGCACCCAACTGAACGTCGTGCTCGCTTATGCTTGGTACTACAACCCGATCAACCTGGTCCGCGCAATAGTCCGACCGTCCAACCGCCTCTTCCTTGCCGGCCTCTATTACCAGTTCAGCGGCATGCTCGCCCTGTGCAAGACGGCGCTTCATTCGGCCTGGTGGGCCTACCGTCTGTGGCGCGGACCCATCGAGCGCAGCACCAGCCCGCCGGGCCCCAAGACACCCT
>JBGPAW010000498.1:0-2553 GCA_041480905.1 Phycisphaerae bacterium | reverse complement strand
GTTCACAACCCTCTGCCGTGACCAGCCTTTGCAGCCTCGGCCAGGGTGCCGAGCAGATTCGCATTCGCGGGGGGCCTTGACCCCGGCAGGTATTCTGATATAATGTATATATGTCAGTCCAGAAATCGCGCTCCCGGACCCACAGGAGCGTGCCGGAACGGCAGGCAGGCGGCCCGATCGCGCGACTGGTCTCGGCCGGGGGTCGCGATGCCCGGCGGGTGGTCAAAGCTTTGGGTATCCGCGACCTGAATCCGCCGGATCCCCGAAAGGGCCTCCCCAAGGAGCCGGATTCGACCAAGTAATGACAAACTCAAGATCCGGCTCTTATTTGACAAGAGGTTACGTGCCAAAGTGACGAACATGGGCTAGCAAAATATGGCAAAACCTCTAGAAAAATGGCACAAGATTGGGAGCGCGGCTACCGTGCCCCACCTGAGGTGGTTTTCGCAAAAAAAGCTCAAGTTACCGCGAGCGTCGCGGGAGCATTCAACAGGTAGCGCGTACGGCTGTGAGTAAAGATCGCCTCATCATAGTGGGTTCCCGTGCGTTTCATGGCCGGGATGATTTTGAGCTCTTTGTGGGCCAACGCCCGCAGGGCTGCCGGATGCCGATGCTCGGAAGCGCGTTGCCGTTGGTAAAACGCCCGCGCCCAGGGTCGGACCCGCTCCGGGCAGGGACTTGACCCAGTCGGCCTCGGGCAGGCCGTCAAAGTGCCGCGTGATCTGCCGCTCGCGCTCGGCGATCTCGGCCTTGAGCCGCGTCAGGGCTTGGGCCAAGTAGCGGATCAGCGGGGCTAGGACAGGTGGACCTGTCCCGCATCCGGCGAGATCGCAACTCACGATTTCACCGTTATTCCACGCCCTCGAAGAAGGTCTGCTGGGCGGGCGACTCGGTGGCGGCGCGGGCCTTCACGTCGCGGATTTCGTCGATGAACTCATCCACGTCCTTGAACTTGCGGTAGACGCTCATGAAGCGCACGTAGGCGATGTGATTGAGCTTGCGCAGACGCCGCGCGACATATTCGCCGATCTCGGCGCTGGTCACCTCCCGATCGTGGTCGCGGAAGATGTCGCCCTCCACCACATCCACCAACTCTTCCCGCTGTTCCGCCTCGAGGGGCAGCTTGTAACAGGCGTGTTCGACCCCGGCCAGGATCTTCTCACGCCGGTAGGGAACGCGCGTCCCGTCATTCTTGATGACCGTGAGGCGCAGCTCCTCCTCGACGCGTTCCTTGGTGGTGAAGCGGCGGTTGCAGGCGGTACACACCCGGCGGCGGCGGATCGCGCTCCCGGCGTCGGTGGCCCGCGAGTCGATGACCTTGTCCGTGTTCACCTCTTTGCAGGAAGGGCAACGCATGGATGCCGCACCATCCTTGAGCAATTTGCCTTTGAGGGCCGGCGCTGGCGACCGCTAGGACCTTCCCGCCGCCGGCCCCCCGACATCTGGTTAGACGGATAGTCTATCCGCCCCAAATGTAGAGGGTCAAGCCCGGAAAAAAGCGGACCGGCCCTGGACGGCGTGCTTGAGTTCCCTACTCTATGGCGGATGGCTTCGCCGATGGTGGACAAGCGGATCGCCGGGATGCGAATCCAGGCCTACAGCCTGGCCGGCGAGGAGACCGTGATCGCGGTCCCGGAGCTGAACGTCTGTTTTGATCCCGGCCGGGCCCCCCCCGAAATGATCTCCATCGACAACCTGTGCCTGACCCACGGCCACATGGACCACGCCGCGGGAGTAGCGTACTACCTGTCCCAGCGGGGTTTCGTCGGCAACTCGCCGGGTCGGATCATCGTCCACCGCCGCTTCGCCGGGCACCTGCAACGCCTGATGAGCGTGTGGGCCGACCTGGAGGGCCATCCCTCGCCCGGCATCATCGAGGGGGTGGTCGCGGGCGCCGAGGTCACCATTCGCCGGAACCTGATCGTGCGGACGTTCGACGTGGTCCACTGTGATGGGGCGTTGGGCTTCGCCGTGGTGGAGAAGCGCCACAAACTCAAAGGCGAGTACGCCGAGTACACCGGCCCGCAGCTTGTGGAACTCAAGAGAAGGGGTATCGACATTCACCATCACCTGGAGGTGCCGCTGGTGGCCTACTGCGGCGACACCGCCGTGGGCGACTTTTTGGACCTGGATTCGGTCCGCAACGCGGAGGTCATCTTTCTGGAATGCACCTTTTTCGCGCCGGACCACGTGTCGCGGGCCCGGGCCGGCCGACACATCCACGTCCGCGACCTCCCCGGCATCCTCCGGCGGCTCAACAACCCCAACGTGGTGCTCATCCATCTCACCCGGCGGACCGGGCTGGGAGAGGCCAAGGCGATCTTGCGCAACACCATTTCCGCGGCGGACCTGGAGCGGGTGTCGATCCTGATGGAGCGCCCGCGCCGCGGATCGGATCCGGCCTTCGAGTCCCGCGGTCATAACGCCCGACAGCCGCCGCTGTCTTAACCCGCGCTGCTCACACTACCGAGAGCGTCAAGCTTTCTGGGGCGAATAATTCCGGCTATCCTCCTAACGCCGCCTGGAAGGCGGTGAAGTCGGCCAGGTCCACGT
>JBGPAW010000497.1:0-2557 GCA_041480905.1 Phycisphaerae bacterium | reverse complement strand
GTCAGGGAGCGGCGTGACTTGGCGGCGCTTCTAGCCGCACCCCTGGTGGGTGACGAGGAAACTCAGGGCCGCTTGGGCTGGGGTTCCCGGAGTTGGCGGTGACGCTCTTTGACCCAGGTGTCCTGTTCCGTCTTCCAGGCGGCGAGCTCCGCGTCGGGCAGCCACCGCACCGTGCACCGCCCCCGCTCGCCGACCAGCACCGCCCGCCCATCTTTCCGCAGCACCCCGCCCACGGGCGGCGAATAACCCAGCAGCACCGGACCGGTGAAATCCCGTAACAATTGGGCGTCGTCCATGGTAAGGTAGGTGAACTGCTTGGCGGGTAACGCTTTGCCGTCCGGGCTCGTCGCGGGCAGGGCCAGCGGCAGCCGACCCTGGGCCTCCAGCGCGCTCTGCAACGTACGCTGGAAGACCTCCAGCGTTTCCAGGGCCTGGGTCCGACGGACCGTGTCGCGCTGCCACACCACCACCGTGACGTAAACCACCCCGACCGCCACCAGCAGGATGGCCCCTCTCACGATACCCGTGCGTGCCGGCGTCATCCGCGCCGACTCGGATATCGTCCGGCTGGTCGTCGGTTCGTTGGTCGATGGCATCACGCCGTCCCCCAACCTTCACTTCCGGTTTCGATCGAGCCGCTCACTCCGCGTGTCCCGGCTTCGCCGGTCAGCTCAGCAGGTCTTCCTCGTCGAGGGGATCGATCGCGGTCTGTTCGGCACTGGAGGCCAAGGCCTCCAGCGCGCTGATCGGGTCCGCTTCCTCGTCGAAGGCCGCCGCGCTGCCCGAGGCCGACGCCGCCACCGGCTTGGAGACCGGTGCCGCTGCCCCGCGACGTTTCAGCTTCGTCCGCACCGGGCGGATCTCCCGCGGGTCGCCGTCCACCTGCACGGTGAAGACCACCGGACCGACGATCAGATGGTCGCCGGGGGCCAGTTTCTCCTCCGCCACGCGCTTGTTGTTCACGTAGGTGCCGTTGGCGCTCCCCGCGTCCTTGACCCGCACACTGACGTCGCCGACGTGGACCTCCGTGTGCTTGCGGGAGACTTCGGCCAAAGGAATGCGGATGTCGCAAGTCTCCTTGCGACCGATCGTCGTGATCGGCTTGCTCAGGGGGAAATCCACCCGCGTCCCGTCTTCTCGGAACATCACCAGGCATACTTCCATAGGTCCGCTTCGCTTTGCCTCTACGGCTCCGGACGGCGACGACAGCACCGGCACGCTCACCCCTTCCCCGATGCCTCGGGAAACCTTCCCCCGGGGGGTTGACCAGTATCTACTCCAATCATAACCCATGCCGGTCAAAGGATCAACCAAAACCCAAGCCACCCCCCGTGGCCCCGGGGAGACCCTGCGGTTATGTGGACCTGGACTCCGCGGCAGAAGGGGGGACTGGCTCTGAGCCAGACGGGGTTTCCGAGGCCCAGACGCCGGCGAAGCGAGGTGCCTGTCCCCTGATACCATCCCTGATGTTATCCACAGCCGAGCCCAGCGGCCCCCAGGCTGCAAGCGGAGCACGGCTGTGGATAACTCGGCGGCGGGAGAAACATCGCACGTTTCCTGTCGCCCACCCAGCCCCCCATCTTGAATCCCGAGGCGCTTTTGTCCCTTCCCAAAGCTGAGAACCCACTGGCGGTTCCCCCGGCCCGGCGTGGTGCCAAGACGAGCGGGGAGGTCTCCACACGAGAGACCTCCCCGAAAACAAGGGTTCGTAGCTATGATCGGGAGGCTTCGGTCCTCGCCATGCTTGCCTCCTGGGCAGGTGCGCCCGGGACCAAAGCACGCCATCAGACCGAGCCCCGCATCACTGATTCATCGCCGCCTGCAACTCCGCGAAGTCGGTGAGGTCGACGTCTCCATCGGCGTCCAGATCGACGCACAGGCAGCCGGCACCGGTCCCGCCGTCCGGGCCCGACAGGCAACCGTTGAAGATGGCGAAGTCGTTCAGGTTTACGAAACCGTCGCCGTTGAAGTCGCTGGGCACCACCGGAACCACGCCCCACAACTCCACGTCGTCGAGGTTCCAGCCCGCAAAGGTCACCCCGTAATCGGTCGGCCCCATCCCCCAGCGAATGTACACCGTCGCCGAGCCGTCGGCCACCGCGGAAATATCGTACGTCTGCTGCGACCACGCCGCCTCGTTGACGTTCGCCTCGCTGGGGTTCGTCCACACCGGCGTCCAATTGATCCCATCGTTCGATACGGCCAGGTCAGCTCGGTCGTAGCGCTCCACGCCTAACCAACGCCGGAAGCGCAACTCCGTGTCGCTCATGTTCGCGCAGTTGAGGGCCGTCGTGGTCAAGTAACGCACCGTCATATTGTTGGTATAGTCGCCGGCCAAGTTGTAGCCGTACACCTTCGCGCCAGTGTAACCTGCTACCGGATCGCGGTTGTGCGAGCCGCCGCCGATCGGCACGCCAAACGCCCACGCTCCCTGCACGCTCCAGCCCGGATTGCTGTCCATCGGGAACCAGTACACCCGGCGTGACACGCTCGCGTTCACCGTGACCGACACCGTGGCCACGTTGGACCCCGCCGTCGCATCGTGGACTGAGAAGGT
>JBGPAW010000496.1:0-2578 GCA_041480905.1 Phycisphaerae bacterium | reverse complement strand
CTTCTTCGTGCCTTCGTGTCTTGGTGGCATAAGGAGTGGCGTAGCTGAGAATCGGGGTCCGGCGGGCTGCGTAGGCCTGGTTTCCCTCCTTCCCTCGCTCTCGCGGCTCAAGCACCCGCCGACCCATCTATTCTGATGAATACCTCGCGGGTCAAGATTCTGCTCGTGGACCACGAGCCGCAGACCGTCGAGATGCTCGTGGAAGCTCTCGTCCGCCATCTGCACGCGCACGTCACCTGCGTGTCCACGGCTGAGGAGGCCCTCGACATCGAAGTCCTCGAACCCCACGATGCGCTCATCGCGGAGATCGACCTGCCGCGGATGAACGGCATCAGGTTGGCGGAGCGGATTCAGGAGCTGCGCCGGCGCCCCATCATCCTGCTGAGCAACGACCCTCACCTGAGCCAGGCGGTCGAGGCCCTTCGCGTGGGGGCGGTGGATTTTTTCGCCAAGCCGTTCGACATCGAGTGCCTGTTGAACGCGGCGGCGCGGGCGCTGGCCCAGGCCGACGAGCAACGCCGGCAAATACAGCGCCACCATCGCCTGCGGAGCCTGGTCCGGCGGGTGATCCGAGAGCGCCGCGAACTCGACCAGCGTGTCGATCTGATCTGCCGCGATCTGGTCGGGGCCCACCGCCGCCTGGTCCACCGCGTGCTGGACCGCGAACAAGGCCGAGCGTAGAACGCACTCTCCCGGAAACGGGCACTACCCGTGTTTGCCGAAGAACTCCTTGGAGCCGGTCGGGTCCGGCTTCATGGTGTCGGCGCCGGGGGTCCAGTTCGCGGGGCAGACCTCACCGTGTTTGGCCACGAACTGGAACGCCTGAATCAGGCGTAGCACTTCATCGACGTTGCGCCCGGCTCCGAGGTTGTTGACCGTATAACTTTGCAGGATGCCCTTCTCGTCGATGATAAACAGGCCGCGAGCCGCGATACCCCCTTCGAGCAGCACCCCGTAGTCGGCGGCGATTTGTTTGGTGAGGTCGGCGAGCAACGGGTACTTGATCTCGCCCAATCCGCCCTCGCGGCGCGGGGTGTTCTTCCAGGCTAAGTGGGTGTAGTGCGAATCGACCGAGACGCCAATGACATTCGCCCCGAGCTTGTCGAACTCCCCGATGCGGTCGCTGAAGGCGATGATTTCCGTGGGACACACGAAGGTGAAGTCGAGCGGATAGAAGAAGAGGACGGTGTACTTGCCGGTGATGGACTCGCTCCCCAGCTTCAGCGTGCCGTTCTTGTAGGCCAGCTCCACGAACTCATTGCCCAGCACGGCCTTACCGGAGAAGGCCGGCGCCGGCTCGCCCACCTGCACGATCGGAAGGGTATCTTGTGAAACGTCGCTCATGGTCGGTTACTCCTTTCTTGAATCCGGACCGATGGGAAGGGATTATCGCCGATTTGCCGGCGGCGTCAAGGTGAGGACGATCCCGCTGGACTTCGCCGAGCTTGTGCCCGGCTTGCCAAACGGTCGCGGTCCCCTACAATCCGCCCCGAGCCGACGGCGTGGGTCCGCGGCATCACCCGTAAAACAGGGAGGCGACATGAAAATCCTGGTCCCGGTCAAGCCGGTGGCGGACCCCAACACCAAAGCCCACTCCTGGCTGGCGGCCCAGGAGGGGCGGACCGAAGGAGTCACCTTCGTAGTCAACCACTTCGACCTGATCGCACTGGAAGAGGCCATTCGCATCCGCGACAAGGTGGGGGGCGAAGTGGTGCTGGTCTCGATCTGCAAGCCCGAGATGCTCATCCAGGTGCGGTCGGCCATCGCCATGGGGGCCAACCGCTGCCTCGTGATCGAGCCGGACGGGCCGAAGTCCTGGTACCAGGTGGCGGCGGCCCTGCACCAGGTGGTCCAAGAGGAGCGGCCCGACCTGGTTCTGATGGGGAAGCAGGCCACCGACGACGACGCCTCGCAAGTCGGGCCGATCCTCGCGGAACTGCTGGGCTGGCCTCAGGCGACGTATGCCTCGCAGATTACGCTCGCGGAAGACCGGTCCAAGGCGACCATCGCCCGAGAGGTGGACGAAGGCATCGAGGTGCTGGAGGTGGGACTGCCCGCCGTCATCACCACCGACCTCCGTCTGAACGAGCCCCGCTATGCCACGCTGCCCAACCTGATCAAGGCCAAGAAAGCACCCATCGACCAGCGGAAATGGGGCGACCTGGGTCTGGCGGCGGACTCGCTCACGCGGGTGGAAGGGCATGTCCTGGCCGCCGAGCGCGGCGGCGGAGTCAAGATGGTCCCGGATGCGAAGGCGCTGGTCGAGCTGCTGAGAGAGCAGAAGGCTATCGGATAGAAAGGTCCGCACCATGAACACTCTCGTGGTGGCAGAGATGCAGTCGGGACGGCTTCGTGGAACGACCCTGGCGGCGGTGCGCTTCGCCCAGGAGGTCGCGGCGCAGACGGGCGGATCCTGGTCGGCTGTCGTGATCGGACTACAGCACGTCGCCGAAGCCGCGGAGCGATTGGCGACTTTCGGCCCGGCCCGGGTGTACACGGTGACGGGAACGGCCTTCGAGCACTACCTGGCGGGGCCGTATGCCGCGGTGGCGGCAAAGCTCGTGCAACAGGACGGTTT
>JBGPAW010000495.1:0-2582 GCA_041480905.1 Phycisphaerae bacterium | reverse complement strand
CCCCGCGCAAGTGCCGCGCCCAGCCCTCAGCCATCTGGCTGCGGCACGAGTTACCCGTGCATAAGAACAGGATCCTCACTTTCGGTAGCACGTCGACTCCTTGACGTCCGTACAACGCAGCGTCCAGCCCGCCCCGCGCATGCCGCTCGCTATTCGAAGAAGAGCAGCCAGACGCCCACTCCGGCGATGAGCACGCCCGCGGTCCGGCGGAGGAGGTCGGTGCCGCGGTTCCAGCCCTTGGAATCGGCCAGCCGCTGGACCAGACCGATCGACGTCCCGCCCACGAGAACCAGCCCGCAGTGGCCGAGGCTGTAGGCCATCAGCAGCACTACGCCGAACGCGAAACCATGCATGGGGGTGACCACGATGAGGGCGCCCAACACCGGTCCAGCGCACGGCAGCGAGATCAGGCCGAACAGCAGGCCGAGCAACAGGGCGCCGAGAAAGCCGCGCCGCTTGGATTGCAGCCTCGCCGGCACGGGGAGCTGAAAGTGGACCACGCCGAGAAGGTGCAGGCCCATGAGCAGGCAGACCACAACGGCAACGTACTTCCACCAGACCACGGGCACGAGCGTGCTCGCCGACCACACCCCGAACCAGATCAGCCCGAACATGATCGTCAGGCCGACCGCGAAGGTCAGCGACAACAGGAACGAGCGCCCGAGCGTGCGCTTCTCCTGGCCGGCGACGTAGCCGACCATCAGGGGGGCAGCCGCGAGCACACAGGGGTTCGCCGCAGTCAGCAGACCGCCGACCAGCGCCGCCAGCGGGGCGAGCCAGATGTTGGTCCGGACCACCTCAGCCAGCCGTTCCGCCCACTGCTCGACCATCTACTTCACTCCCAACTCGGCGAACTTGGCGACAAAGTCGGCCTTGGGCAGGAAGCCCTCGTGCCGCCAGACCTCCTTACCGTCGGCGTCGAAAAAAACCTGAGTGGGGATCAGTCGGATCTTGTACGGGTCGCCGGCCTTGGGATTCTTCCAGACGTCGACGAACTCCACGATGACGCGCCCCGCGTACTCCTTGCGCAGTTCTTCGAGAATCGGGGCCAGCTCGATGCAGGCTTTGCACTTGCCCGCCCCGACATCGACCACCCGTGGCAACTTGACGCTCGGCTGCGCGCCCGCCGGTTGAGGGTGCGCCGCGCCGGTCTTGTCGGCGGACGTTGCCCCGGCCCGCGTCTGGCTGGACCGGATCCACGCCACGCCGCCGACCACAAGAACGACGGCCAGCAGTATCAACCCGTTGGTCGCTTGACTTTTCATCCACCACCTCCACGCGGCACCCGCCACGCCGCCTCCAATCCGGCAGCGATGGGTGCCGACAGAAATGCCGTCGAATCATGGGCGTGGCAGTCGCCTACACCGGCGGTCACCATTGAAGGGCACTCTCAGCGCGGTGCGGCGCCACGACTCGGTGCTTCGTCGCTACATATCCAGGTGGTGTGCCCATGTCCTCCGAGCCCGGAGCGCAAGCGACGGGTCGCGGTCCATCCCACCAACCCCAAGATTCCGAGGCGACGAATCCCTAGCCACCGAGGAACGCACTCGTTTCCGCCCGCACGTAGTCCCGAAAGCCCGCCGGGTCTTCCACCAGTTCCCAGACGCGCTCCAGCTTCTGGTACCGCTGGACCTGTCCGTCCTGCACTTCCATCAGCACCAGGGCCTGCCGATCGAGCTGGTACTCCTGCTCGAAGTGCTCGTTGCCCGGTTCTTCGATGTTGATCGCATGCCATTCCAGCCGGCCGGCGCTGAGTTCCTCCACAAAGCCCGTCTCAAGCGCCGTCTGCGCTTGCGCTTCGATGGACAGGCAGGTCGGGCACCGTATGGTGCGGTGAAAGTAATAGGCGATGACCCGGCGCGCGGTTTCTCGGGCTTGCCCGCCCGCTTCGCTGGGGTTTGGTGGTTCTCCTGCGATAGGCGCTTCGGCCACGGGTGCTTCCGCTGCCCCCGTTTCCGCTTCGGACGGCTCCCGCGGGATCGGGGCATTGTTGAACGAGCTGGGTTGCCGTTGCATCAGGCTCCCATCTGCCGCCGACTCCGCCCGAGGCGCTTCCCTACGAATCCCGCTGAACCAGGCGACGCCGCCTGCGACCACCAGGATCCCGAAAAAGAGCAATCCGTTACGAACCTTGCTGGGCATCCCCCGTCCTCCGCTGAACAGAATACGATATAGGAGAAACAGCCCTCCTAATGCGAGCACTCCCCACACGAGCTACCGCTCGTCCTGCGAACATAGGCACATCCCTGGGGCCTCCATTGCGCATCGCTGTGCGCGAAGGTGCGCGCCGGCGTTGGCCACGCATCCCACACGGGGTCTTCCAGTGCGGCGACATACAGACCACCCTGGAGGTGCTCCGCGGAGCGGACCCTGCTATCACCCGCCGCTTTGTTGGGCCAAGACGGTCGTAAGTACCGTCGTAATCTCCGCCTCGCTCGGCACCTTGCCGACCACCTTGACCTTCCCGTCGATCACGAGCGCGGGCGTCATCATCACGCCGTACGCCGCCATCTTGCCCAGGTCCTTCACATGGACCAACTCATACTGGATGCCGAGCCGGTCGGCCGCCTTTCTCGCCGTGG
>JBGPAW010000494.1:0-2585 GCA_041480905.1 Phycisphaerae bacterium | reverse complement strand
CCGGATCATCGCCGACGTGGTCAGCGCCGGGTTCAACGCCCGTGGTCCCGGCGGGGGCGGTCGCCGGGTGGTCCGCGTCGGCACGTGGACCCCCATCGTCGTCCGACTGACGCTCGAAGGCCAGACCGCGTTCAACGGTCGTCTGCGGATCGCCCAACGCGACCGGGACGGCGACGTCGGCTACGACTACCACGACGTGCTGCTGAACGCCGAGTCCCGGTCCAGTCAGAATTACACGCTCTACACTCTGCCCGCCGTCGGTCCCGACGGCGGGATCGACTTCAACATCGAACTGCTTAATGAAGAAGGCGTCCTGGTGGAGATGGTGTCCGATGGGCGCCTGGTCCGCTCCCTTCGCCCGGCCGAAGCTCCCGCGGTGCTTTCGGATGACGAATACCTGATCCTGGACGTGTCCGCGGGGCAAATGGGTCGGATCGCCCGGCTGGCCGACCTGCAGCAGACCGTCCGTCCGCTCCGCCCGATCAACGTGGCTCACCTGGCCCCCGCGGACCTCCCCGACCGCTGGCAGGGGTTGGAAGCGGTGGATGGCTTAGTGTGGGACGAGGCGGACCCGGATGCCCTCAACGACGACCAACAGCAGGCACTGGCGGAATGGACCCGCCAGGGTGGGCTGCTGGTGCTGGCCACGGCCCGGCACGCGGCGGCGTTGGCCAAATCCGAGGTCTTTGGGCCGCTGCTGCCGGTGAACGTGGGAGAGCGGACCACGTTGAAAGAGGCCGGGCGGTTCCGCACGCGTTGGCTCGACCTGCCCGAGGAGAGTGCGGAATACGCTGAACCCGTCCCACTGGCGCAGTGTTCGCTGCGGCGGGGCTCGGGCGTTCGGCGCATCTTCCCTGAACGGGGCGCCGAAAGCTCCAGCCCGAACCTGGACACCCTGATCGCCCGCGGACGGGTGGGCCGGGGATCGCTGGTTTTCATCGCCGCGTCCCTGCGGGAGCTGCTCGATCCGGAGTGTGACCCGGCAGGCTTTTTCCGCGCCGTTCTCGAAATCCGTACGACCGGCGTGGAGACCTATCCCAGCGACCAGTTGCTCCACGGACCCCTGGAGGCCAAGGTGGGATTCGCCGCCATCCGGGCCATCTACATGGTGTTCGCCTTGCTGTTCGTGATGGCCTACGTCGGTTTGACGACCTTCGGTGCGTGGGGGGTCCTCAAAGCGCGCGGGTGGGAGAGGCACAACTGGACGGTCTTCGCCGGACTGGCGGTGGCCGCCAGCGTCCTGAGCATCATCGCCGTGCAAAGCATCCGGGGCGTCGGTAAGGACCTGCACCAGTTGACCATCGTGGACGCCGCCGCGGGGGCGTCCGAGGCGTGGGCCACGGCGTACTTCGGGCTCAAGACCGGCACGCACTCGGTCCTTGACGTGTGGTTGGCCCCGGACTACGCCCAGAAGGAAGAACCCTCGCGCACGGACTGCTTTCTCCGGGCCCTGCCCGCCGACAAGGGCGGCACGGAAGCGCGGCTGACGTTCGCGGACCCGGGCAGCTACGAGTTTCGTCCCGCGACGGCGGAGTTGCTGCGCGTGCCGATCCGGGCGACGCTCAAGCAGTTTGAGGGGCGCTGGCGCGGTATCCTCCGCGGACAGGTCGACGCCGCGGTCCGCCTCACGTCCCGCGAGTTCGCCGAGTCCACCTCCAAAGACCTGATCAGGCGGGAACCCTGCTTCGACGAGGCCAGCACGATCACGAACCGTCTCGGCGTAGACCTGGAGAACTGCTACTTGTTCCAGCCCACCGCCAACCGGTACAACGGACCCACCCATATGTCCCCGCGGGCCCAGAACGTGGGCGAAATCATGGTCCACTACCTGGGCACGCTTCAGAACGGCGTCACCGTCCGGTTGGCCTCGCTCTACTCCGACAAGTCCGGCAACCGGCTGACCTGGGACCAATGGCACCGTTCGCTCCTGGCGGCGCAGAACACCTGGGGCAGTTTCGCCGGATCCGCGCTGCTCAACGCTCCCGGCAGCAAGATGCCGGTCGTCTCGCAGGAACGTTACCAGGAGGCCTTGCTTCTGTTGACCGCGCTGTCCGAATACGACGAGGTGAGCACCGGCATCAAGACCGGTTATAACCAGCAACCGCTCTTGTTCTCGCGCGAACGGTGCCGGCCGCTGGACCTCAGCGACCTGCTGACCAAGGACATGGTGCTGCTGGTGGGGTTCGCCAAGGACGCCGGCCCGGTGAGCTTGTGCACCCGGTCCAACCCAACCCGCGGTTACAAACGGGTGCTGCCGGAAGAGGCGTGGACGGTGTACCGCGTGGTCATTCCGGTCGAAGGCAATTGAGAATGAAGAATGGAGAATGGAGAATGGAGGAAGAGGAAGGCGCGGTGAGCGGGCCACGAGATCTTTTCGGTGTACGGCCCGTGTGCGCCCGGATGCTCCATTCCGAATATCCGGTTGGCTTCGGTTCTCGCGGCGGTCCTGCGTAGTGGAGTCTTGGCCGTGATTGTGCAGACCATCAACCTGACCAAGCGTTACGGCAAGCTCGTCGCCCTGGACAACCTCCAGCTCAACATCGAGGACGGCGAGTGCTTCGGGTACATCGGGCCCAACGGGGCGG
>JBGPAW010000493.1:0-2592 GCA_041480905.1 Phycisphaerae bacterium | reverse complement strand
CCCGGTAGTACGTCCCCGCGCCGCTGAGCAAGAGCAACAGAAAGAACAGGACATACGCTCGACTCGATCTTCTTTTTCTGCCGCGTCGGGCCACGACCTCGCCTCCTCGCGAATCGATGCTTTACGGACCGCCGTCCGGCTACCCCGCGGGGGGTGCTCTTGCTTGGGGGGACTTTCCACTCGCTCGCGCCTCGCCGCCTAGCGTAGCCGCCCCCGCCGCCGTTGCAAGGGGCGAGTGGAGCCGTTTTGCCCGGTGACCCCGAGCGGACGAGGGGGTTCCGCGAGGGCTCGACCTCCTGCTTCATAGCATTATTTGCGCCGGTGCCCCGGGCGACCCCCCACACCGAAAGCTGGTCTGCACGGGGTCCTGCCAATATACTCCCGGTTCAGGGGCACGCCTTTGGCCGGGGACGGAGAAAGAACATGGTCGCGATGGTGGCGGGTCGGCGAGAGACGAACGCTCGGGTGCGCGCTGTACGCGGGCCGCTTTTGCTCTTACTGCCGTTCTTGTTCGGTTGCTCTGCGGGCTTGGGTGGTGCGCTCGCCGAACCCGCCGGCGGACGGATTCGGCTGTATTGGGATTTTCACGGGCACTTCGACGTCCAGCGCCCTCCGACCGCCGAAGCCGGTCACCCGGATCTCGAAGGCGTCATCATCGGCGTCCCTTGGGCGGAGATCGAGACCCAGCGCGGGGTGTTTGATTTCCGCGCCCTCGACGAGCAGATCGCGTGGTGGGCGGCCCACGGCAAGAAAGTGATGGTCCGCAACGGAGTGCTGGGTACGGTCTCCGCCGGGGCCCACACTCCCAACTGGGTTTACCATGAGGGCGTCCGCGCCATCGAGTTTCAGGCCAAACCCAACGACCAGAAACACGTCAAGCTGCCGGTGGTGTGGGATTCGCCGCAGTTCATGGCCCTTTACGATGAGTACGTGGCGGCACTGGCCCGGCGCTACGACGGCGACCCGCGCGTGTCGTATGTGTGGATCGGCGCGGGGCATCTCGGGCTCACCACCGCCGACGCCAGTCCCGGCGGCATGACCGCGCTGCCCGACGCCGGCTGGACCCCCGAGAAGTGGGAGGCCTATATCGCACGGGTGATCGATCTCTATGCGAAGCACTTCACCAGGACCCCGACGGTTCTGGGTGCCGGGGCGATTTGGACCCGGGCGAGCCGCGGGGACGCCATCGTTCCCCCCATGCAGCGTTTAGCCGTTTACGCCGCGTCCAAGGGGGCCTCCCTGTTAGTTAAGGGACTGGACCCGGACCCCAAGGCTTACGCCGCCACGCCGTTCTCGAAGATGATCGACCCTCTGGCGAAAGGACCGCTCCCCAAAGGTTTCACCCTGTTCATGGGCGACGATTGGCCGATGTGGGTGGATCCGCGTCGCCGGTCCCGCAACCGCCATGAAGCCACCCGCGACGAAGCCGGTTTCGCGGCCGACCTGAGGACGGCCCTGTCCGAATGGGACCGCCTGGGCCGCAAGTGTGATCTGGGGCTGGTGCTCCTGAAACCGGAGATTCAAGCGACCAATCCCCACGGCCCGGACTACCGGCCGGAGGTGCGCGCCATCCTGCAAAAGTTCCTCGCGGAGGGCGTCCCTGACAAACGCTGATCCGCAGACGGAGTTGCCCCAACATTTCCCGTGAGATGGCCGGGGTTCCTGGCGTGGGCGGTACGCCACTCCTGTGCGGGTCAGGGCTGGTCCTTGGCGGCGCGCGCATAGGCTTCGGCGGCCTCGTCAAGCCGGCCCAGCTTCGTTAAGGCGGCGCCGAGATTCCGCCAGGCCAGGGCGAAATCCGGGGCGAGCCGCACCGCGATCCGGTACTGCTCGACCGCCTCGGGCCAATGGCCCTGATCGGCCAGCGCTCGGCCGAGGTTGTTGTGGGCTTCCGCCCAGTGGGGCGCGAGCCGCACGGCCTCGGCAAAATGCGTCGCGGCCGGCTCGGGGCGGCCTTGTCCGGCCAGAAGGTTGCCCAAGTGGTAGTGGGCCGGGGCCGAATCCGGCTTGATCTGCAACGCCTTCTCCATTTCGCCGATGGCCGCTTCGGGCTTCCCCAGCCAACCCAGCGTCTGCCCCCGATTGTATATGGCGTCGAACCAGCCGGGGGCCAGCCGCACCGCCGTGTCGAAGTGACGGTACGCCTCCTCGATGCGACCTTGCTGGGCCAGCAGCACGCCCAGGTTCAGGTGCGTATTGGGCGCACGGGGATCCAGCCGCACCGATTCCTCATAGTGCCGCAAGGCCTCGTTCGAGTTCCCTGTGGCCATCAATACGTTACCCAAGTTGAAGTGGGCCAACGCGTAATCCGGGTATAGTTCCAGCGCCCGGTGCAGATGGTGCAGCGCTTCCCGGTTTTTGCCCTGTTCGTGATAGACCTTGCCCAGGTTGGTGTGGGCCAGCCAGGCTGACGGGTTCTTGGCCAGCGTGTCCTGGTACAGGGCTTCTTCGGTCTCGTAGAGCCGGGCCTGCCGCCAGGACAGCACGGAGAGCACGCCCACCAGCACGGCTGCACCCCCGACCGCCGCCCGCCGCACCGCCGGCTCCCGCCGCTCCACCCACCGACACGCCCACCCCACTACCAAGGCGATG
>JBGPAW010000492.1:0-2627 GCA_041480905.1 Phycisphaerae bacterium | reverse complement strand
GCCTGGCCGAACGCCACGGACGGGAGGCAGGCCAGAAGCGCCGCCAGCGCGGACACCAGGGTCGCCGGGGCCGGCAACGTGGGGTTCGTGTAGGTTCTCATGGGGTGATCCTCCTCAGGAATGTCGGACCGAGCAGCGCATAACACGGCAAGCGCCGCGCGGCCGGTCAAAAGTACAATTCTAACACTCCTATCCACGAGGATCAAGCCACAGCGGAAGCTGCGTCCCGGCGGGGTGTGGCCAGAGATTTTGGCAAGCCGGGAGGGCGGGCCTCCTGCCGAGCCGTGTGATTCGGCTCGCCAGGAGGCTCGCCCTCCCATGATGCCAAGCTTCCTGGCCACACCCTCGCGGCGCCCCATCCACCCGCGCTGGACATCTTCATCCCCGGCGCGTATGGTGCCGATAATGTTTTACCGTGTTAATCGCGCGGGTCTAAAGGAGACCGTTTTCAAACCGCAGGACAGGAGATCACGCTCATGTTCAAGCACAACAAATGGGTTGCGGGCGTCGTCGGGGTCTTGGTTCTGGCGACCGTCGTGGGTTGCAGCGTCAGTTCCGGGAGCAGCCCCGGCGGAGGCCAGTACATCCGTTTCACCATCCTGGGGAAATCCTTTACCTTCCTGTTTGGTGAGGCCGGGAAGATTGACGTACGGTCCAATCAGCCGATGCGGCGGGCGGCCGCCCTCCGCCTGTTTGAGGAAGACCCCCGCGAGACCCCGCCCAGCGGGCAGATGCAGATGCGCAGTTCCGACTGTGGTGTAGCCCGACTCTTGAGTTCCAAAGAGGCCATCCGCGCCCAGGAGCCGCCGCTGCAGGGGACGGTGACCATCCGTTTTTCCATCGCGTCGGGCGAATCCGCCGCCCTGTGCGATTCCGCCACCTTCCTCTCGGAATACACCCTCAACGTCAACAACGGTGTCGTCGCGATCGCCGATGAAGTCTACGAGCTCTCCCAGGCGGCCCTGGCGATCATCGTTACTAACGACGTCACCCTGTGCATCGACGTGACCGCTACCTTCGACGTCACCATCACCCTGACTCAGTTCAGTCTGACTTTCGGCGGCGGGGAGGGCAATGGCAACGGCAACGACAACGGCGGCCCAACGCAAGACACCGGGACGGCCACGGGGCAAGTGGTCAACGCCATCACCGGGGTCCCGGTCGCCGGCGCGACCGTGACCGTGTCCGGGACCGGACTCTCCACCACCACCGACTCCGGCGGCGCGTTCAGCATGGCCAACGTGCCGGAAGGCGCCCGGACCATCGTGGTCACCGCCACCGGTTTCGTGGAGAGTTCGACCGCGGTCGTGGTGCTGGCCAACGCCACCACCAACACTCAGGTCGGGCTCGTCCCGGTGGGCGAAGGGGGGAATGCAGTGACCATCGTCCTCGCCTGGGGGGCGACGCCCTCCGACCTGGACCTGCACCTCTCCGGCCCGGACGGCAGCGGCGGACGCTTCCACGCTTACTTCGATGACCGCAATCCGGTCGAACACGCTTTCCTCGATCTGGACGACCAGACTTCGTACGGCCCCGAAACCATGACCATCCGACCGACAGCGAGCGGCGATTTCGTCGCCGGCGACTATCACGTGTGGGTCCACAACTATAGCACCAGCCCGGAGTTCAACACTTCTGAGGCGCGCGTGACGGTGACGGCGAGCGGCAGCCAACTCGCCCAATACAACGTGAGCGATGCCACCGGCGACCCGGCTCTGGATATCTGGTACGTCGTGAACCTGACCGTGTCCGCCGAGGGGGCGGTCACCGGAGTCAACGTCCAACAGACCTTCATGGAAGGAAACGCCGGCACAACGCCCTAGTGCTCCGTCAATGTTGATTCTGGGGGGTGACGCCGCCGTAATCCGAGCCCGGAGCACAAGCGACGGGTCGCCGCCATTGGCGGCGCAGCCAAAGCGGCGTCAGGGCCGCCGCACTCCAAAATGCGGCGGGGTGGCATGCCCAAGCGGAGCCGAGCGGAGCGAGGCGAAGCGCGGGCATGTAGCGTCTTTCGACCGCCCTGGGCACGGGGGCACGCAACATGGCCGCGCCGGCCCTGGACACGAACGGGTCCAGGACCGGCTTGGCCATGCCACCCGCCGAGCCTGGAGCACAAGCGACAGGTCGCCGCCATGGGCGGCGTTTTGGCTTGCAGCGTAGCCAAAGCGGCGTCATGGCCGCCGCACTCCAAAACGCGAGCCACGACTTCCCGCTGATAGCTAAGAGCGGACAGCTTGGGGGAACATTCGACCCGAGACCCTGGACTACCGATGGGCCTGTACGATCAACATCTCCATTCGTGGCACTCGTTCGATTGCGCCTCCGCTCCGCGGGACAATGTCCTGCGGGCGTTGGAGATGGGGCTGAGCGGGCTCACCTTCACCGAGCACTACGACACTCACCCCGAGGATTGGCCGACGTGCCGGTACAACGGCGAGGCGTACGGTGCGGACTTGGCCGTTCTGCGGGAGGAGTTCGGCGGCCGCATCGAGATTGGCCGGGGAATTGAAGTCTGTTACCAACCCGACCTGACAGACCATATCCTCGAATTTCTGAATGCGGGCCGCTTCGACGCCGTGCTGCTCAGCGTACACTGGCTCAGCGACGGGGCCATCCACCACCGGGAG
>JBGPAW010000491.1:0-2632 GCA_041480905.1 Phycisphaerae bacterium | reverse complement strand
TTGGGCGGGAACGCTCCCGTGCCGTGGGGCGGGGGTGCCCGGGGTTTTAGCTAACAGGCCCCCCCTTTGGGGGGGGGGGGCTGGGGGGGGGGGGCCGCCCCCCGCGTCCCCGGCGGGGGGGGGGGGGGGGACCTGGAGGATCAGGGCGTCGGCGTTGGGGGCGTCAAACAGCTCGTTGTACACATATTCGACCGGGGACGCCTGCAAACGCCGGGCTTCGAACTCGTTGATGGCGCGCTCAACGTCGGCAACGTCGCATCCCAAAGCCCTTGCGATGGCTTCCGGCGGTTCGCCGGTTTGATGGCCTCTCCAGATGGCGCGGTGCCGTTCGGACAAGACCGGTTGCCCGTCGTGGGCGAAGAGGGCCTGGGCGGGATGGCTCTCATCGTAGCGGCGCAAGGTGTAGCGGATGGTCTCCACTGCCCGGCCGGTCTGGGCCGCTATCCGGCGAGCAACCACGTGCAGCTTCATGCGGCGCTCGGCGAGCAACGCCCGCGCCGTCTCGACGATCGTGGTCTTTTCGGCGGGAGAGAGCTGTCTGAAGGCCGCCCCGCGCTGGACCAGTTCGGCGTTCTTACGCACGAAACGGTCCACGACGGTGCGGAGAAAAACGGTACGGCCCACGCCGTCGTCGAAGAACACCCGAATACCGGTCAAGCCGCGACTGCGCCAGCGCCGAATCGTTTTGGTGCTGACTTCGAGTGTCTCCGCCAACTCTTCGTGGGTCTGGAAGTCTTCGACCAGCTCCGCCGTGGTCAGCTTGGCCTTGCGGCTGAGTTGATCGGCCATAGTGACCAGATCAGGCACCAGGGCCTGACCCGAAATAGCCGGGCGTTGTTCACGGCTGCGGGGGTGATACCCCGTGATGGTGTAACAGATCAACTCGTAGGGATAGCTCGTGTCCGGGGCGACCATACCCAACAGCGCCTCGATACCCTCCAACTGTTTCAAACGCAGTCGCCGCGGCGACAGCGTGAGCTGGTGGGCGAGTTCCGCCAAGTCGCTGGAATGGTACTTGAACACGAGCGTGATGCTCCGCGTGCCTTGTGGCGAACGACGTTCACCGCCGACGAACGCCTCTGGGAGCCACTCCCTAGTAAGCCATATCCCCTTGTTTAATAATAAGTTATATGGTCTTGTTTTTCAAGACCCTCCTGGCACTTTCGGCGATTTCGCCATCGTATGCACCGTCGGGTGCTAAGCACCGCGTGGTTTCCCGTCTAATGAATTATCGCCGCGGTCAAGTGGGCGGTCAACTTAATCGGACACATTCGCGGATCCGAACGGTGAGCATGAACCAAGTTAGTAAAGTGCGGACCGACCGTTTGCACCGCGGCTTTATCTAAGGAAGGTTCAGCGCCAAATGACGGCGTTGCCGTAGCCTACGGTCTGCGGAGCGCTTTCAGCCGCTCGACGTACGGCTGCAAGTGCGGCTGGTTCTCCTGCCCGCCCACGATCGCCTCATAGGTATTGATGGCCACACCCCGCAGGTCCTCTTCACCGAGCAGAACGAGCAGGTCGGCGGCGGCGGCCGCTTCGGCGGCCAGGGTCCACTGGCCCGCGAGCCGCCCTCGAGTCCGCTGCAGCGCATCATACGCCTTGTGCAGCACGTCGAGCCCGTCCGTTCGAGCCTCGTCATGCTTGTCCCGCCAGGCGGCCGGGTCAACGCCGGGCGGCGTGAGATCCTGGGGCAAGGCGGCCAAGACGTCGGCGATCTGCTTCGCTTCGTCGCTGATGGTGTAGTAAAGTCGGCCCAGGCTGATCTGGGCATCCGCCGCGTTGACTTTGTACAGGTCCTCGAGCCAGGTCTCATCGGCAATGAGCGTATCCGGCGAGCGCTGCTTGGCTTCGGCCGACAGCTTGTCGACGGCCGTTCTCGCCTCGCTCGCACGGGCTGCGGCTAATCGCGCCGCATCGGTGAAGGCCCTGGCCGATTTGCCGTACAGGTCGATGGCGGTAGTCTGAGCCTGCTCGGCGGTCCCGGTCAGGCGGGCCAACTCCGCGTACGCCGCACCGACCTCCTTGGCCAACTCTCCCAGGCGGGCGGTGGCTTGGGCGGCGCGCTGCTGGTACTCCGTTCTCCGCGCCGCCAAACTGTCGCGGAGGGTCCGGGCGGATTGCGCGGCGGCCTGCGCGGCGGTCATTTTCAGTTGGGCCTGCGCCAGATCCATCTCCAAGCCCACCAACCCACGATCCATACCCATGGGGCGGTCGGCCTCGGCCGGCACGTATCGACCCGTAAGGAAGTCTCCGCTGCTGTCAATCTGAGCGTTGAGCAAGGTACCCGTTTCCAGCCGGTGGAGTTCGGCGAGGGCCTGACGATAATTGAGGGCCCAGCGGTTGAACTCGGCGGCAAACGGTTCAAAACCCCCAGGTTGACTCAGATCGACTCCCTGAGCCTGCATGTTCTCCATGGCGGTGCGGGCCTGCTCCGCGGTGCTACGCACCGTGGCGATGCGGGACTTGAGCTCGTCCACTTTGGCCTGGATCGCGGCCGCCGACGCTCTGGCGTCGGTCAGTCGGGCATCGGCATCGGTGACGCCCTGCTCGGCCGTCGCGAGCAGCGCGTCGATCCCACTGGAGGTGACCAGGTCTTTCTCCTGGACCAAGCCTTGAGCCTGGGCGCCCAGCG
>JBGPAW010000490.1:0-2653 GCA_041480905.1 Phycisphaerae bacterium | reverse complement strand
TCGATCCTGTTGTTGGCGGCGGCCCGGGCGTATGGAACCGACACGCCCCGTGGGCAGCTGCCTTTGCCGAAGTGGCAATCGAAACGACCGGACGAGCGTCTCTCGACGCAGGAACTCGTCCGACAACTGCGAAGCGAGGTGTGGGCTCATGCGATCGACACGCTTAATCTGAATTCCGACGATTTCGTGGACGCCGCTGGGTCGGTCACGAAGTCATCGGAATTGAGGCTGCCGGCGGTCTCGGCCATGCTCTACTCGGCCACGGGCTGACAATTGGGCACGACCGCCGCCACAGGCACCACTGCCGGCACGCTGCAAAACGGCCAAACCCCAGAGACCGGCCTTTCAGGCCGGGCGGTTGTTTGGAGGATGTTTACCCACGAACTTGACGCCGACCCCGGCCCAACGCGACGAGCGGGCGTCGTAGCGGGCGTTACGTCGGGTTCTTTGCCAGCCACTTGGAGCCGCCTGTGGTTTTTGTGCGGGCGGCCGCCGGCGGCCGCGGGCGGGCCGGGCGTTGAAGCGCGGGCACGGGGCCGCGCGGAGCCGATCCCGGGCAACCGGGGATTTGCGGCGGGCGCGGACTCTTCGCCGCCGAAGCCGATGCACCGGACGGCTCGGGGATTGGAATCGCCGCCGGCGGTTCGGCGGAGACCGGTGCGTCGTTCCAGCGGTTGATGAGTTGACGATCTTGACGGCGCCAGTGCTCGATGATTTGATCGAGGTTGTCTTCCACGGTCTCGGCCGCCCAGAACTTGAAGAAGTCCAGGTTGGCGCTCTGCGGGGACGGGTGGGGCATTCCCACCAGCGTGCGCATGGGCATGATGACGCTGTCGCCGATAACGAATGCCTCTCCCGGCCGCATCGCGGGGAGCATCTGGATCACTCCGGCGAAGTGGTCACCCACGATTTTGGCGACGTACTTCTGGTCCTCGGGGTTGCTCAGGCGCATCACGATGAAGCTATTGCACTGGGCGAGCACCGTCTCGGAGAGCTCCGACGGACGTTGCGACACGACCATTGCGGCCACGCCGTATTTCCGTCCTTCTTTGGCGACTCGCTCAACTGCGGTCTTGGCGAAGTGCTTTCCTTGTTCGGTGCGTGGGATGTAATTGTGGGCCTCTTCAAATACGAGCAGGCTCGGATGCCGTTGATCAGCCGGTGTCCAGAAGTTCAGGTCAAACATCAACCGGGTGAGCACCGCGACGGCGATGTCCACGATCTCAAAGGGAATCCCGGAAAGGTCAATGATCGTCAGGTTGCTTCGCGGCTCGACGCGGCCGGTGAGCAGCCGAATCAAATGGTTCATCAGGCTCGAGGTTCGCTCATGTTGTCCAACTTGCATGAGGTGATCGCGGAAGAAGGATGACTTCAGGCCGTGCTCGATGGGGTTGAGCAGGAACTGGTAGCGTCGGTCGCTGTACTTCGTGTCGATCTGGTCGATCAGCCCGATGAGCTTGCCGAAGTAGAGCGGGTGCGGCGTCTCGCCCTCGGGGTTGCCGCGGTTGAACTGGCAGTGCTGCTCGCGCATCAGCCTCTGTTGGTCCTCGACCGCGAGCGACCGGAGGGCGAGCTGACTGAAGGCCAGATGGTCGTCGTTCAGCACGTAGCGCGCGGCGTTGAGATTCTCAGCATAGGTCTTCAGCTTTTCGAGCGAGAAGTAAATCGGCGTGTCCAGCGTCAACGACTTGGTCAACCCCAACGCACTCGCCGCGTCCTGCTTGAACTCCAACAACGCCGTGCGCAGAAACGAAATCTGGGTGCTCACGTGCAGAGGGTTGGATCGATCGAGGAAAAGGGCTTCCAACTCCTCATACTTAAGCAGCCAGTAGGGCAGGACCAGGTCGTCCACGCCCAGATGCGTCACGTTGGCGTTGATCTGCCCCTCGTCGTCGCTGAACGCGGTCCGGTACTCGCCGTGCATGTCGAAGAGCACGACCTGGGACTGGTTGAGGTCCAGGACCTCCTGTAAGACTTTGGCGGTGGTGCAGCTCTTGCCGCAGCCGCTGTTCCCCAGGATGGCCACGTGCTTGGCGAAAAGCTCGCTTCCCAGGACCTTCACCTCGAACTCGGGATTGAGTGCGAACTGCCCCAGGGTGAAGCTTTGCGGATGTTTCGTTCCCGCCAGGAGTTGATCGAAACTGCCGAAAATCGACTCGAAGTCCTTGCGGACCGCCACCCATACGTCGTCCCCCAGGATCGGGTATTCCGTGACGCCGCGGACGAACCGCCCGGCGTGGATTTCGCCGACGAGTTGAACATCCATCATGTTCTGCGGCTCGACGTCGACGACCGTCATCTCTTGCCGCCCCGTGCCCATCACAAACCCGACGATGGTCTTGTTATCCATCGGGATGATGACGTACGAGCCGAGTTGGCCGATCCGGTAGGTCCGTTCCTCGTGGAGGAGGTTCAGGTCCTTGGCGGTGATGAGGACCTCGACCCGTCCATTCTCCACCCGGACGACGTTGCCGATCTTCAGTGCATTCATCAATCGTACCCCGTTATTGGACCCGGTGCGGCGCCGTGGTGCCCGATAGACGATATCGTACGATGCGTCCTCGGTCGGGAGTAAAGAAATGAGCGTACGCGGGCGAGCCGCCGTCTGTGGGCAGGCACCACGACGGCCCGCGCTTTATCGGCGGTGGAACGG
>JBGPAW010000489.1:0-2656 GCA_041480905.1 Phycisphaerae bacterium | reverse complement strand
CGTGTTTGGATCGTGTCAGCACCGAACACCGCGACGCCTTGAAACTCCTCATGACCCACCATTTCCAGACGTTTGACAAAGCGTCATTATTAGCCGCGTGAGGTATAATGCGCGCCAGACGTTGCCGGCGGGCGCAGGGAGTGCTGAATCTCCTCGAGACACGACGGGTCATCGATTGTGGCCGGTATCTGGAACGCCTCGCCGTCGGCGATCTTCTTGATCGTGCCCCGCAGGATCTTGCCGGACCGAGTTTTGGGCAGGCGTTTGACGATGATCGCTCTTTTGAAGGCGGCCACCGCGCCGATGCGATCCCGAACCAGCCGGATCAGCTCGTCGACAATCTGCGGCTCCGGGCGCTGAACGCCGGCCTTCAGGACCACCAGCCCGACCGGCACCTCACCTTTGAGTGTGTCCGCGGCGCCGATCACGGCGCACTCCGCCACGTCCGGGTGGGAAGCGAGCACTTCTTCCATGCCGCCCGTGGAGAGGCGGTGCCCGGCCACGTTGATAATGTCGTCAATGCGGGCCATCACAAAGACATACTTGTCCTCGTCGATGTGACCGGCGTCACCCGTCAGGTAGTAACCGGGGTAGCGTGCGAGATAGGACCGCACGAAATCATCGTCATGCTGCCACAGCGTAGGCAAACACCCCGGCGGCAACGGCAGCTTGACGACGATGTTGCCGGTCGTACCGGGCGGCACGGTCTCTCCGGATTCGTCCAGAACACGGACGTCGTAGCCCGGCGCGGCGCGGGTGGGCGAGCCGGGCTTGATAGGCAGCAGTCCCAGCCCCAGGAAATTGGAGGCGATCGCCCAGCCGGTCTCGGTCTGCCACCAGTGATCGATCACCGGCACGCCCAGATGGTGCTGGGCCCAATGCAGGGTATCGGGGTCGCACCGCTCGCCGGCGAGGAACAACGCCCGGAGGCTGGAAAGATCGTACTTGTGAATGAAGGCGCCGTTCGGATCTTCCCGCTTGATGGCGCGGAACGCAGTGGGCGCGGTGAACAAAGCGCGGATTCCGTGGTCGGCGATCACGCGCCAGTACGCACCGGGATCGGGCGTGCCCACGGGCTTGCCTTCGTAGAGGACGGTGGTGCAGCCGCGAAGTAGCGGGGCGTAGACGATGTAGGAGTGGCCGACGACCCATCCGAGGTCGGACGCCGCCCAGAACACGTCACCGGTGTCGACTCCGTAAATCGCCTTCATGCTCCAATGCAGTGCCACGGCGTGTCCCCCGTGGTCACGGACCACTCCCTTAGGCACGCCGGTTGTTCCTGACGTGTAGAGAATGTACAGCGGATCGGTCGCCAGCACCGGCACACATCCCTGCGGCTCCGCATCTTTGAGGGCCTCGTGCCATTCGATGTCCCTTCCTGCCACCATGTCGGCCTGGGCCTGCGGACGCTGGAGAATCACGCAATGTTCCGGCCGAGCCGCGGCCGAATGGATCGCCTGATCCAGCAGCGGTTTGTAGGGGATGACCCGTTGGGTTTCGATCCCGCATGATGCCGAGACAATGACCTTGGGCTTGGCGTCATCGATCCGCTTGACCAGCTCATTCGCAGCGAAGCCGCCGAACACGACGGAGTGAACGGCGCCGATGCGTGCGCAGGCAAGCATGGCCACCACGGTTTCGGGCACCATCGGCATGTACACAAGGACCCGGTCGCCCTGGCGGACGCCGAGCCTGGAAAGGGCTCCGGCAAAGCGGGCGACGCGGTCGCGCAGTTCGACGTAGGTGAAGCGTTGTATCGTGCGGGTGACGGGACTGTCGTAGATGAGCGCGAGTTGTTCGCCGCGACCCGCCTCCACGTGGCGGTCGAGGGCGTTGTAGCAGGTGTTGAGTACGCCACCGGAAAACCAGCGATAGAAAGGTCGCTTGGAGTCGTCCAGCACGCGCTTCCACGGCTGGTACCAGTCGATGCCCATGGCGGCCTCGGACCAGAACTCTGCCGGATCGCGCAGCGACCGCTCATATGCCTCTTGGTAGGTGGCCATCGCCGAGGTGCCGGTCCGCATGGAACATCACTCCCCTTGTGTCACCGACCGCATACCGTCGAGCCCTGAGATTCGCCGTTGGCACGCCGGTCAAGAACGCCGGGTAACTCCGGGCAAGCCCTGTGCCACGCCACCCTTTTTTTATTCGTGCTCTGTTGGGCCGGAGTTGTGGGGCTACCGCCTGCCGACGAGCCTGGCCACGAAGACGTGCGGCACGCCACCCGTTGCGGAGCCTGGATACGCCATCGCGATGCGTGCTACCCGCCGGATACCGGCCCCCTCTTGTCCTCTCGTGAAGGTGGGATGAAGGGGTGGCGTGGTCTGGGCCAAGGGTCGGGAACTTAGCGCGGCCTTGGGGCCGCAACCAAAGGGAAAGGTGTTGTCTTTTCGTGTAGGGTGAGCTTGTTATGAGGCTCACTTTACCCGAAGGAGCAACGCCATGAATGGGTTTATACAGCGCCATCGGTCCTCGGTCATGGGGATTCTGAACGGGTTCGATCGGGTGTAAGCGCCCATCAGGACCATAGGCTCGTCAGCCGCGGAGGGGGTGATTGCGCGGTTCGTCGCTATGGGTTCAGGGGATGGTTCGAGTGCGCCGGCGGGCGGCGCGGCGGTATTGTTTGCGGTCGGCGCGGTCGCGGCGTTCGGTGACG
>JBGPAW010000488.1:0-2666 GCA_041480905.1 Phycisphaerae bacterium | reverse complement strand
TCCACACAACGGGACCAACGCGAGGTCGGCCAGCGCCCCAGGAAAATGTTCTCGCTGACCGACAGGTCCGGCACCAGGTTGAAGTCCTGATACACGATGCCGATGCCATGCCGTTGAGCCGCACGGGCATCGGGGATCGACACCCGGCGACCATCGAGCTCGATCGTGCCGGCATCGGCGGTGACCGCGCCGGAGAGGACCTTCATCAGCGTGCTCTTGCCGGCGCCGTTCTCGCCGACCAGGGCATGCACGGTTCCGGCGGCGACCTCCAGGCTGACGTCGTCCAGGGCCAGCACGCCCGGAAAAGCCTTGCGGATGCGCTGACAACACAAGCGGGGCGGATCAGCGGCCATCGCTCATTGCGACTCGCGGGTGAAAGTGCCGACCTCGACCGGAATAACGGCCGGCGGCGTCCGGCCGGCGAACACCTCGTGGACGGTCTGAATCGTGAGCTGTCCGATGCGGCGGGGATTCTGGATCACGTCCCCATAGATGGCGCCGGTTTTGATCTTCTCGCGGGCTTCGGGCGTGGCGTCGTAACCGACGATCTTGACCTGGGCGAGCTTGCCGCCCGCCTCGACCGCGGCCAGGGCCCCCAAAGCCGAATCATCGTTGATGCCGAACACGCCGGCCAGGTCCGGGTGGGATTGCAGCAGGTCCTCCATCACCTTGACGGCCTTATCGCGTTTGCCTTCGGCGGAGAGCTCCGCGACGATCTCCATCGCGGGGTGTTTGGCCAGTTCTTCCTTGAACCCCGCCACCCGGTCCATCACGCTGGTAACTTCCGGATGGGACAGGATGGCCACTTTGCCCTTGCCGTCGAGGGCCTCGGCCAGCAGCATCGCCGCCCGGCGTCCGCCCTGCTTGTTGTCCGAAGCAATGTGGGCGACCACCTGCCCCAGGGGCGAGACGCTGGCAATGTCGGCGGTGAAGACCTGGATGCCGGCGGCGTTGGCCTGGGCGATGCTCGCCCCGACGCTGCGCGAGTCGCAGGGGCAGACCACCAGAGCGTCCACGTGCTGCACGATGAACTCGTCGATCTGGTTGGCTTGACGGACGGGGTCAAACTCAGCGGTAGTGATAAGGAGTTCGTACCCGTACTTGGCGGCTTCCTCTCGCAGGCCGGCCCGCAGCTCCTGGTAGAACTGGTGCTGCACGGTCAGCAGGGTAACGCCGATGCGTTTGGCCGCCGCCGGAGGTTTCGCCGGTGGGGTGCTCGGCGTCGGAGGGGAAGCCGGCTTGCATCCGCACACCATGCCGCAAGCCGCACACACCACCAGGACCACTCGTACGTATGCGGCACGCCTATGCCGCGCAAAGTTCAGGTCCGAGGAGAGTTCCATAAGCCATACCCTTCGCCCCGCTGGGGCCTTGATTGTTTGGGTCCCGGGTCCGCCATCCGCCTTCCGCAATCGGACTACCCCAAGCTATGCTTTGGGTAGAGACGGGGCAGGGAACTTCGCCAGCAGTGCGTCGAGTCTGCCGAACCCGCCGGGACCGCCGGTCAGCGCCAGGTTCAACAGGGAGGTCACCCCATCGAGGAACACCTGCATCGTCTGCAGACGCCGGCGATACTCCAGGGCCTCTTCGCGCTCGCCTCCTTTGAGCCGCTTCAGTTCCTCCTCGATCATCTCGTCACACCGCTGGACGGTTTCCAGGATCGGCTCGATCTCCCGGCGGCGGCGCTCGCGCGAGATGGTCTCGAACATCTGCCACACGTCGGACTCGGCCTTGAAGTACTCCTTGCGGTCCCCGCGCACGTGCAGGCGTTCGACCAGACCCCAGCGGGTCAACTCGCGCAGGTTCATGCTCGCGTTGCCGCGCGAGACCTGCAGTTGGTCCATCACGTCGTCAGTGCACAGTGGGCGGGTCGAGACGAACAACAGGGCGTGAATCTCGGCCATGGTCCGGCTGATGCCCCATGAGGCCGCCATCTCGCCCCAACGGCGGATGAACAGGCTCTTGGATT
The DNA here is from genome assembly GCA_041480905.1 of Phycisphaerae bacterium. Lineage (GTDB taxonomy): Bacteria > Planctomycetota > Phycisphaerae > UBA1845 > UBA1845 > JAAEQG01. The sequence goes on along the minus strand of JBGPAW010000488.1, from coordinate 697 downwards.
GATCGATCGAAGATTCGGTCATGGCTGTACTTTCAGTATCATTTGAAACTACGATACCTTCAGGATCGACGGCACGCAAGCTCTTGACCCGCCGCCCTCCGCGCTGGGGTGTGGCCGGACATTTTGGCAAATCGGGAGGGCGAGGCTCCTGTCGAGCCGCGTGATTCGGCTCGCCGGGAGGCTCGCCCTCCCTGGTTGCCACAGTTCCCGGCCACACCCACCGCGCAGACGGAGTTCACGAGCTCCGGGAAATGACCGTGGAGATGTGGGAGCCCATCGCCCACCACACCCTGCCGCATGGCCATCTATACCTCTACGGCGATGGCGACGCGGACGCTACGCCACCAACTCGTCGGCCAACTCGCGGCCGAACCGCTGGCGGAGGCGCCCCAGGATGTCCTTGTGGATTTGGCTGACCCGCGACTCGGACAAGTTCAGCACCAGCCCGATCTCCGCCATGGTCAACTCTTCGTAGTAGTAGAGCACGAGCAGTAAACGCTCTTCGCGCGAGAGATCTTTGGTGATGTGATCGGTGAGCATCTCCCGCGAAATGATGGTGGCCGGGTCACCCTTGCAGTTGTCGCCGACGTCCCAGGTCCGCGTGGATGAGCGCATGCTCCGTTCCGCCGGCGGTTCCATGGCGCTGAAATGGACTTCCTTGCCCAACTGCGAGAGGCGGCACAAGCTGTCGTAGCGG
>JBGPAW010000487.1:0-2670 GCA_041480905.1 Phycisphaerae bacterium | reverse complement strand
TCATTTTGTGTTGACGTACTCGAACTGGGAGACGGGGACGATCTGTTTTTCGGAGAGTTTCGAGAGCCTTTCGGAGGGGCTTCAAAATGCGCTGTGGGAGCTGGGCGGAGTGCCGCAAGCGCACCGAACGGATCGGATGTCGACGGCGGTGCACAAGACCGGGCACCCCGACGAGTTCACGCAGCGGTACACGGCGCTTCTGTCTCACTACGGTCTGGAGGGCCGGAAGATTCAGGCGCGAAAGGCCAATGAAAACGGCGACGTCGAGCAACGCCATCACCGGTGGAAGCGCGCGTTGGAGCAGGCGCTTCTGATGCGGGGGAGCCGCGAGTTTCAAAGCCGCGAGGAGTATGCGACGTTCGTGCGTGAGCTGTTCGGGCAGATCAGTCAGGGCCTCCAGAAACGGTTGGCCGAGGAGCGGGCGGTGTTGCGGCGCCTGCCGTGGCGGCGTCTGGAGGCGTACAAACGCGAGAGGGCTCGGGTGGGGGCAAGCAGTACGATCCGGGTCAACCACAACACCTACTCCGTGCCCAGCCGCCTGATCGGCGAGAAAGTGGACGTGCGGTTGTATGCCGAACATGTGGAAGTGTGGTATGGACAGAAGCGGGTGGAGAGGCTCCCGCGGCTGCGGGGCGAAAAGCGTCACGCCATCCATTACCGTCACGTCATCGGGTGGCTGGTGCGCAAGCCGGGGGCGTTTGAGAACTACCGGTATCGCGAGGACCTCTTTCCCACCAGCCGATTTCGGATGGCCTACGATGCGCTGATCCAGAGCCGCCCGGCCCGCGGCCACAAGGAGTATCTTCAGATCCTCTATCTGGCCGCCCGCGAGAATGAAACCGCTGTCGATGATGCGTTGCGACGGCTCATTGACCAGGGTGAGCCGATTGCCGCCGAAACCGTGAAGGCCCTGGTGAAATCGGGTCAGCAGGCGCCGCCGGCGACCGATGTCGCCATCGCCCCCACCGATCTGGCCGTCTACGACCAGTTGCTCACCGGCAAGGAGGTGGCCTGATGGCAGCGGCAAAGGACCTCAAGAAAACGCTGACGCAGTGCCTGAAGGACCTGCACCTGCCGACCGTGCGTGAATGCTACCAAGAGCAAGCCGACGCCGCGCGACGCGAGTCGCTGAGTTACGAGCGCTACCTGCTGGACCTCATGGATCGCGAGCGGGAAGCGCGCCGGCAAAACCGCATCGCCCGGCTGTTGCGCCAGTCCAAACTTCCTCTGGAAAAAACGCTCGAGATGTTTGACCGAAGCCGTCTGCCGCGCAAGATCAACGCGCACGTGGACGTTCTGCTGGAGGGATCGTTCCTCGACCGCGCGGAGAACGTTTTATCGTTCGGCAATGCGGGCAGCGGCAAGACGCACTTGCTCTGCGCGATCGGCCAGGAACTCGTGCGCCGGGATCGGCGCATCCTGTTCACGTCCTGCAGCCTGCTCGTACAGGAACTGCTCCTGGCCAAGCGCGACCTGACGCTGGCGCGGCGCCTGAAACGCCTGGCTCAGTACGACGCGGTCATCATTGACGACATCGGCTACGTGCAGCAAAACCGCGAGGAGATGGAAGTGCTCTTCGCGCTGCTGGCCGATCGCTACGAGCGCCGCAGCGTCATGATCACCAGCAACCTGCCGTTCTCGCAGTGGGAACGCATTTTCAAAGACCCCATGACCACCGCGGCGGCCATCGACCGGCTGGTCCATCACAGCATCATCCTCGAGCTCAATTTGCCCAGCTACCGCCTGAAACATTCCAGGAACGCCAAGGCCGGCCGGCAGGAGCGAGCAACCAACCAGGAGAATGTTCCCGAGGCGGTTGGCCTTGCCGCCGAGGCGTAGAGCGCCTGTCGTGAGAAAGGATCAGCGGCACGGAATGACCAGCGGGGTGAACCGATCCACCGACGTCCGGACGGGCCAATGAGCCCCGCGGTGAAGGGTCGCGGACGTGGCGGATTTCCGCGACGGGGAAACCAGGAATCGAACGGTCGCCGCCGACGCCTGCCGCGCAAGAGAGGAATAACAAATCGTGGTGGAGCCAACGTCACTGGCTCCATGAGACGACAAAGGGTCCGACCCTACGGGCGCGGACACCCGGCCGCCGAAACCACCGAAACGATGACGGAGAATGTCACGGGAGCCTCAGAGTCAACGATCCCATCCGAGCGAAGGGAAGTCTCCTCTGGAGAACCAGAGGCAGGAAAAAAACCATCGCCCGCTGATTTGACCCACGCGGCCGGTCTCCTCTTGCGGACCCGAAAGGCTCTCAGCGATCCCCGACAAATGATGCCATCGGCCATAACCATACAACCCGGTCGGTCACCCCACCCCCGGGGGTGGGGGAACTGAAAAGCAAACACCAAGACCAAAAAGCAAAAGCCAAAACAAGGAGGTACCCAGACCCAAGCACTGCCCCCCAACGGGGACCTTTACACTCTCCCCCAATCCGGGAATTCTAATCGTCGCCAGGGGGAAAAAATAGTTGACGCTGAACAGAGGCGGCCTCGGTGGGCTCGTTCTCAACACCGTTCGTGATGCCCAGAGCGCCTATGACTGGTTGCATGGACAAGATCTTAACGGCGTCTACCTCGACCTCTTCCACGCTCGCTTTACCGCACAGGATCGGGACGCCATCGAACGGCGCGTTCTCGAACGCTTTGGAAAGAACGGACG
>JBGPAW010000486.1:0-2675 GCA_041480905.1 Phycisphaerae bacterium | reverse complement strand
TCACCCAGAAAGGGCATGCCCTCATGTCCGCGATCCTGACGATTCACCACGACAACTACCCGCAAGCCCTGCTCGACTCGGCCGCTTGAAACTGCATCACATGCGCGCAAAACGCATAGAAGTTCCGCCGTAAGATTCTATTAGGCGCCCTGCCGCGGCGATCGCGCGGGACGCCTTATCTAGCAGTTTCTGGGTCTCGTCTTTCATGCGGAAGTTTCCTCAACCTCAACTATTATCAGATGGCCCTGCGGAAACAGCAACGGTGCGTGCCGATGGAGACGCCACCAAGCGCCGGGCACGGTGCCGCCGCTCTATTCTCCCTCCATCGCCGGCCCCGCCTGCGGTTCGAGGACCTCCCACCGCCCTTGCGGATCACGCTGCGGCCCGACGAATCGCCCGCGAGTCTCGGCCCAGGTGAAACTGGCCAGGGTTTGAACGCTGGGGGCGGCGGTCGGCGTGGTGTACGTTTTCAACACGAGATTGAGCACCGCGTTCCCAGCGTCATCCCAGTCGACCACGAATACCGGGAATTGGCGTGCGCCCACGGTGCATCTGATGGTAAGTACCTCCACCGACGCGGGGAACCCCAGTTGGAACACGTGGAGCGCCAAGTCCTGGCTCACCGGACCGCTGGCCGGTGTCGAGGTGGAAGAGCGGAGCGCTTCCCAAACCGGGAGAAAGCGCAAAGAACCCATCTCCAAGATGAGCGAGCCTGCGAAATGAAAGTAGACCAAGCTCGAGATCCCCGTCAATTCAACCGGAGCTCCGGCGAGCCGGCCGTCGGAATCGAAACACACACGCAGTTGTGTTGGAGGATCATCGACGGTTACACGCCTGCTGAGGTGGAGAACGCTTGACCTCCTCCGCAGCACGATCTCCGGCCCGGCAAAAAGGTAGTCAATCACCAGAGGATTCGCCTCGAACTGCTCCGGTGGCGCATGTATGCCGGCCTGTTGGAGCAGAGCCCGCAGGGCCCGCGCACGCTCGGAGGGCAGGGTCAGGCGGATCATTTGCCCACGGACGCCGAGGCCCTCATGTTTCCAGGCTACATACGTCAAGAGTGCCAGGACCAGGGCCCAGCCGCCAACCCGCGCGGTCCAGGCCACCACAGAGAGCAGCGCGCGCCTCATATCAGCAGCTCCCAACTCCAGGTGGCGGCCACGAACCGCAGGCCGATGTGACGATCGAGCAAAGTCAGGTACATCCCACCCAGCCAGGCTCCGAGGACCAACAGCGTCAGGATGGCCTTGCACTTCGGGCGCGCCGGCATCAGCCCGGCGAAGCGCCGGTCAAGGACGGCATAATAGATGAGGGCGTACTGCCAGGTCATCACGCTGGCCAACAGCCAGTTCGTCCAGCACCAGGTATCGCCGGGGACAAAAGGTGGACGGCCGGCTATGTGACCGGCGAGTTTGAGAATCGTGCCCACGACACAGGCCACCAGCACCAGCCACAGGTAAACCGCAAGGCTGTACATCGCGCCCCTGAAGAACAGGCGGTACCGGGCGCGGTCCCGCCACAGCAGCAGGTCGGCCACCAGCAGCAGGACCCCAAGCGGAAAAAAGACGAGCACAAAACTCCAGAAGAGCGTGACGGCGCCGCCCGCCAGAGCCGTTCGCCAATACGCAAGACCCGACATGCCCATGGTCGGAGACGCGAAACCGGTGATCCGATGCGTGGTGAACAGGTACGTGACACCCATGACGTATGCCACCAGCACCATCAGGGCAGGCCAATAGACGGCGCGCCGCAGACGATCGGGTTGCTGAATGCCGGCGAAGAAGCGGCGGGGGCGGAAGGTGACATCCACGATGGTACGCCAAATGGCGCTAGGGAAAGAGACGCGCGGGCGGCGTTCCCAGGTTGGTCGCGGGAGGGCCAGGCTCGGCTCGCTCAGCAGCCGCGCGTCAAAGCGCAGCCCGCACTCCGGGCACCGCGCCTCGGTCAGCGCCGTCAAGAGGTAGGTGCAATCCGGACATCGCGGCTGAAGGTCGTTCGGCATCGGATCGCTCCCGGCTAGAGCCGGGGAATCTGCGGCAGGCACTCGAAATGCTTGTCCCGGCTGAACAGGACCAGATCGTGCTGCATGACCAGCGCGGCAATATAGCGGTTGGCGTCGAGGGCCAGCTTCAACGCCATAGCCTGCGCTCCACCCGGTCCTGACCGGCCAGCGCCGCTTCGACAGCAGGATCGTCCTCCCAAGTGCCGATGCAATCGTCCAGATCGGTGAAAATCGGCTGTGCTTCGGGCGGACCCGCCCCACGACGAAGGGCCTCGAGGGCCACTTCGTTGAGGCTTTTCCGCTCACGACGAGCCCAGCGGCGCAGCACGCGGTCCAGTGCCGCTGGGACCGATCGGATCGTGTATTGACGAGCACGTTCGCGGTTCATGCCTGCACTCTACGCCTGCACACGAGTTGCGTAAAGCATGCGCCAAGGCCCCATCGAAAGAGGGTCTGGCAAGGGATTGTGGCATCAGGCGACACGGCGGCGGTTCCAGTAGTCGGTCCATTGGCCGCTCTCGCGCAGGGCCACCAAATTCATCATTCCTTCAGCGTGCCCCACGTCCCACTTCATCCCGGTCCGTTTGAGCCGCAGGGTCAGGTTCTTGCAGGCCGCCTCCGTCGGACCCGAGCCGATGTCCCAGCCCCGGGCCAACGCCTGCGGGTAGGCCAC
>JBGPAW010000485.1:0-2722 GCA_041480905.1 Phycisphaerae bacterium | reverse complement strand
CGTCCCGGTCCATCGGGGTTCCTCCTGTTCCAGATGACAGAATAGCGCCTCATGTGCAGGAGTATCCCCTCTCCGCGCGCTTCGCGCCATTAAAGTGGGGCGCGAATTTTTCCAGGGCGCCAAGAGATATGGCCAGACCCCTGGTCGCTGATCCGTCCGCATTGCCCGGAGACCCGGGGCGCATAAGATATGCGTGCCATCCCCGTGGGTGCGGGCATTTGATGGGACGAGCCGCGACCGTCAGCCCTTGACGGCGGGCATCAAGAGGCAGGGAGCGGATTGGGCAGCGGTGGAGCGACAGGGCATGGGTCTGCTGGAAGGGCGAAAGGGTCTGATCTTCGGCGTGGCCAACGATCGCAGCATCGCGTGGCACGTGGCCCGGCAGTTGGCTGAGCACGGCGCTGCCTGTGCGTTCACCTACTTGCCGGGTGAGAAGAACCTGCGCCGGGTCCGCCAGACGCTGGAATCCGGCGGATTGGGCAGCGCCTGGCTGGAACCGTGCGACGCCGCCCGGGACGAGGACCTCGACGCGGTCTTTGCGAAGGTCCAAGCCGACTTCGATACGCTCGATTTCCTGGTCCATTCCATCGCCTATGCCGAGCGCGAATACCTCCGCATCGGCGCCTTCGCCAAAACGCCGCGGCGGGTGTTCGCCCAGGCGCTGGACATCTCCGCGTATACGCTGGTGGCGATGGCCGACCGGGCCAAGGTCCTCATGCCCCGCGGGGGCTCCATCGTCGGGATGACCTACTACGGCAGCGAGAAAGTGGTGCCGGCCTACAACGTGATGGGGGTCGCCAAGGCCGCCCTGGAGGCCTGCACGCGCTACCTCGCGGCCGAACTGGGCGAATCCGGCATCCGGGTCAACACGGTCAGCGCCGGACCGTTGCGCACGCTCTCCTCCATGGCCGTCAGCGGCGTGGACGACATGTTCGACTGGGTGGCCAAGAAGTCGCCGCTCAAACGGAACATCCTGCCGGAGGAAGTGGGCAAAGCGGCCCTGTACCTCATCAGCGATCTGTCCAGCGGAGTCACCGGCGAGAACCTCTACGTGGACGCGGGGTACAACATCATTGGGCTGTAGCGGCGCTTGACGCGGACTCGCGGTGGAGTACCATCCCCGCAGGTTCGCGGCTGGTAGCCGGAGACGCGCATGCCTCCACAATCGAGACTGATCGTGCAGTTCCTCAAGGACGTGACCGTGGTGACCTTCACGGACTCGTCCATCGTCGACGCCCAACTCATCGAGAGCCTCCGACGAGAGATGTTCGGGCTGGTGGAGAAGCAAAACCCTTGTAAACTCATCCTCGACCTGGGCAAGGTCCAATACCTGTCCTCTTCCGCCCTCGGCGTGTTGATCCCGTTACACGACCGGATCCAAAAGCTCAAAGGGCGGCTCGTCCTGTGCGGCGTCAGCTCGGACATCATGAAGGTGTTCAAGATCACTCGGCTCGACAAGCTGTTCACCTTCAAAAACACGGAAAGCGACGCCCTGTCCGAATTCGGCGTCGCAAAGGAGGCGACTGAACCGCCACCTGGATCACGGGTAGGCAGGCGTTGAACAACGCAGAGTCCTTGGTGGCTTGGTGGAGATCGTCAAGGGACCAGCCGATCGTTGTAAAGTGTGTACCGGGGCCGGGAATCTTCAGACAGACTCCCGGTGGTCGCCCCAATCTCTCCGCGAGCTTACGCAAGTGGTCCATGTATGTTAAGGTCTCCCACCTTTCGCATAAGGCGAAAGGTGGGAGACCGTTTCAGAGGAGCGCGAGGCAGATCTACTGCGTGCCGTCGGGAACGTCGGCTACCGGACCATTGATCCTCACGTGGAACTGGGCGTAGTCATCGAGGTCAATAATCCCATCGCGATCGAAGTCGAAGAACCAGCAGCGCGGCTCCATACTCACGGAACCGGAAGAACCCGGGAAGCAACTCTGGAAATCGGCGAAGTCGGCCAGATCGACGTCCCCGTCCACGTCGGAGTCTCCCGTCCCCCACACGGGCGGGACGGGGTCATACAGCCCCGTCCGGCGGGTCCCGGCGTGGAAGGTACCCCACTGAATCTTCTGAATGCGGTAGGGGTCGGTGCAGTGCCAGATGTGCAGGGTGTAGGCGGCCCCCACGATAACTTCCATGTCGCCGTCGCTGTCGATGTCGGCCACCGTCGGCGCGGCGACGACCCGCTCGCCGGCATGGGCCGGCCAGCGGCCCGTGACCGTGCCGTCTTCATTCAGCGAATGAACGCGCTCGTCCCCCGAGCCGACCAGGACCTCAAACGCGAGGTCGCCGTTGATGTCCGCCACGGCGGGCGAAGACTCCGTACCATGCCCGGAGGCCAGGACGACCGGCCAGCCGGGCAACGGATTGCCGTCGTGCGACCATGCGGCGACGCCGTCATTCGTGGGCAGGAACACCTCGGGAAGATTGTCGGCGTTGATGTCCGCCAACACGGGCGAGGGCATCAGACCATCGGTCGATGGGTAAGGCCTGCCACCCTCCCAGCCGGCTACAGCCGTGCCGTCGGCTTCCAAGGCCCAGAGGCGATCGTTCTGCGAGTTCTGCAGGATTTCCAGGGCCCCATCCCCGTCGATGTCTCCCAAGGCCGGCGAGGAGGAGATGAAGTCGCCGGTGGCCACCGGCCAGCCGGGCAGCAGGTTGCCCTGGTAGTCCCAGGCGTAGATGTTGCCGTTCGCGCCGCCGGCCACAATCTCCAAGTGTCCGGTGT
>JBGPAW010000484.1:0-2734 GCA_041480905.1 Phycisphaerae bacterium | reverse complement strand
GCCACGCGACCACGATCTACCTGCACCCGACCATCGGGCAATTCGGCAAACGGCTGGCGGAGCACTTCCCGGCCGGCAGCGGCTTGACCACCACCTATTTCACCAACTCCGGCTCGGAGGCCAACGACGTGGCGGTGCTGATGGCCCGGCTGCACACGGGGAACTTCGAGGTCATCTCCCTGCGCAACGGATACCACGGTGGCTCGCAGGCGTGCATGGCGTTGACGGCCCACAGCACGTGGAAGTATCCGGTGCCGCACTCCTTCGGGGTCAAGCACGGCACGCCGGGCTACTGCTATCGCTGCCCACTTGGACTGACGTATCCGTCCTGTGACATGAAGTGCGCCAAGGGTTTCGAGGAGTTGATCCGCTACGAGACGCCGGGCAAAGTGGCAGCGTTCATCGGCGAGCCGATCCAGGGCGTGGGGGGGGTGGTCGATCCGCCGCCGGAGTATTTCAAGATCGTCTATGAGATCGTCCGCAAGTATGGCGGCCTGTGCATCGCCGACGAAGTGCAGACCGGGTTCGGGCGGACCGGGCACCACTACTGGGGCTTTGAGAACTGGGGCGTGACGCCGGACATCGTGACGATGGCCAAAGGCATCGGCAACGGGGCCCCGCTGGCCGCCTGCACGACGCGGAAGGACATCGCTCAGCCGCTGGCCCAGCGGATTCACTTCAACACCTTCGGGGGCAATCCGGTGTCCATGATTCAGGGCCTGACCACGCTGGAGATCATCGACGCGGAGGGCATCCAAGCCAACGCGCTGAAGATCGGCACGCAGATCAAGAACGGCCTGTTGGAGCTGAAGGAGAAGCACCGGCTGATCGGCGACGTGCGCGGCAAGGGGCTGATGCTCGGGGCCGAGTTGGTCAAGGACCACACCACCAAGGAGCCCGCGACGGCGGAGACCGCGGAGGTCTTTGAACGGGCCAAGGACAAGGGCCTGCTGGTCGGCAAAGGCGGCCTGTACGGCAACGTCCTGCGCATCAAGCCGCCGATGTGCCTGACCAGCGCGGATGCGGAGTTCTTGCTCGGCTGTCTGGATGAGGTGTTGACGGAGATGAAGTAGGGTGCGTCATTGACGCGTTGGACTGATTGAATTTCGCGCAGCAAGCGGACAGCGGCACCATGCAACATGATCCCGCGGCCAATTCGATCACCGAAACGACGCGCCGGGGCGTTTTCGATGAACTCCGCGCCGGAGACGTCTCCTGGTTCGGGCGGCTTAACGATGTCGATTTTTTGTAGCGCGTGTTCGATTTGACGCGGATGCGGTCCTTTGATCGCCGCTGCGCTGATGCGGCAGACGACATCTGGCAGCACCGTATCCGCAACCCGATGGACTGGGAGGAGGACTGGATATACAGCGACGGTCGCTTCGATCTGCTGCATTGTCCGGACGAGACGTTCCTCCAGTTCCTTTGCGAGATGGTTCATCCGGTCGTTCGCGCCACCCGCGACGAGGCCGAAAGACTCGTCGCGCTGTTCAACACACATCTTGTCCATGACGGATGGCGAATTGTCGAACAGGGCCAGATCTCGGGCAAGCCCGTGTACGCTGCCAGCCAACTGGTTGATGGCGCCAGCGTTGCGATCGGTCAGGCCGAAGAAGTTGCTGAGGCGCTGGATTCTGAATCCGTCAAGAAGCAAATCGCCCGGATGGAGTCGGCGATTTCTCATGATCCCGAGTTGGCAATCGGAACAGCGAAGGAATTTTTGGAGACGATCTGCAGGACTATCCTGGATAAATGCGGCGTCGAGCATGACAACCGCGATCTGCCTTGGCTCGTGAAGAACTCCCTGGACCAGATCGAAATCACTCCGGGCGGGGCGAAGCCCGCAGAGGCAAAACGAGCCATCAGGCGCCTGCTCGGCAACCTCTCGGGTGTCGGGCAATCCGTCGCGGAGGTCAGAAACCAGTTAGGAACAGGTCACGGGAAGCCTGCGGCTGCAGCCGAACTTGATCCGATATACGCGTGCCTTGTTGTAGGTACCGCGACAGCACTGGGGCTTTTTATCATTCAAGCCTTCAACAGGCAGGAGCAGTGAGCGCAGAAACTGCCGTTGGGTGGCTCACGCTTTCCAGGCCCGGGCGAGTGCTTGGTGAGGTCGATGCTACCTCGCTTCCTTCGAGCGACCCTGACGAGCCGTATTCCGTTGGGTCGAGTTCGGTGATATAATCGGTGCGACCGAGGAGAGACGAAAATGCCTGACCGTGTCGTCATTGACCCACGAATCCATCACGGCCAACCCGTCATCCGGGGCACGCGCGTCCCCATCGTGCGCATTATCGGTGGCCTGGCCGGAAGCATGACGTTCGAGAAAATCCAGCAAGAGTACGGCGTCACTGAGGAAGACATCCGAGCCGCCCTGGCGTTTGCCGACGGCCTTTCCATCCGTTCCGGATCAAGCTCTCCAACCAGGAAGTCGTCGATGTCGTGCATCCGGCTCTGGTAGTGGTGATGAGGCGCGACGTTTTTGTTGCGGACCCCTCGCGCGACCGTTTCCAGATTCTCGCCCTCATGCACGTCGTCGGTGTCGAATCGCTCCAGGCGGCCTGAACCGAGAGCCCCCAGGTCCAGAAGGACCTGGGCCACCCGACCTCGCCCTCAGGCACGTGGTCGGTGTCGAGTCGCTCCCGGCGGCCTGAACCGAGAGCCCCCAGATCCAGGAGGACCTGGGCCACCCGACCGCCTGAGCCTGAGGGCCCCCGGTTCTCTGAACCCGGGG
>JBGPAW010000483.1:0-2738 GCA_041480905.1 Phycisphaerae bacterium | reverse complement strand
GCCGATCATAGTAGTGGGGGGTGATGCTGCCATCGGGCATCCGCCGGCCTTGGCAGTTGCCCTCCTCGTCCTTCACCAGATCGTCGGGCAGACCATAGAGCGGATACTTGAACTCCGCGTCCGCCGTTTTCCGCCCGTCAAAGATCGGGCAGTAGTAGCCGGTGAACCAAACGATGCCCTCGCCGTTGTAGCCGACCGATTCGTACACGTCGAAGCGGTCCCGGACCATCCGGTTGAGTTCCTCGCCGGTCTGCGCCTTCTCCAGGACCTCTCGAAACGCCTTCAGGCTGGCGACGGCCCGGTCATGGCTGATGTCGCCGTAGGGGAAGTAGTTGTGCGACGAGGGCTTGGCCATGTAGCTCAGGCTGCGATCCACCGCGTCCACCAGCCGGGTGCGGAAGATGATCCCGTTGGAAAAATCGGGGATACGGGCGGGATCGGTGATCTTCCGCAGGGCGAGCTGCCCCGGCGGCAGCGGCGCGGTGTAGTTCGGCTGCGGGGTCACTTCCACTTCCTTCGCCGGCTTATGGCAACCCGTACCCAGGACCAATCCCGAAACCATCACCAGTGCTAGAACTCGCAAAGCCCGCATGTTGACCTCCACTCGCTGACGCGTTGGGAGATGAATGTTCGGCACATTCATGTGGGACAGTAGCGGCCGGCGTTCCCGCAGGCCGCCACCCTGGCTAATCACCGACCCGGACCGCCTGGAAAGCCGGTGCCACAGATACCGCGTGGAATCAGTTCCTAGCCTCGGGCGGCGCTCCCCTGGATTACAAACAACCACACGAACACCGCCGCGAAGAATGCTACGATTCCCATACGCAACCCCTCTAGTGTAGTGCCTCACAATTGACGCAACATATTCTTTGCCGAACCGCGACCGTCAGGGAGCGGTCCAGCACATCACCAAGTCATGCCGCTCCCTGACGGTCGCGGTTCGGATAAGCTGCAGTTTCGCTGAGGCACTACACTAGCCCTCCAGTAGTTTAAACGCCGCGCCCTCGTTCTTACAGATCTCGAACCACCGGTCCAGGCGGCTCACTTCGAACACCCCGGCGACGAACGGCGTAGGACCCACCAGCACCACCCGCGCACGGCATAACCGCGCGTGCGTTACCACGCTGATCAGGGCCGCCAGACCCGACGAGTCGATCAACTTCAATCCGCTCAGATCAATGATCAGCTTCGCCCCGCCCTCGGAGACCAGCGGATGGAGGTCCTCCAGAGACTCCTGCCCGTCCGTGCCGCGCCATTCGCCGACGACGCGAGCGATCGGGATCATGCCGGATTGATCAACGGCCAACACCATCGCCCGCCACTCTTCGGTCCCGCCGCCATGCTATTTCTCGAGGTTACCCAGACTACGGCGCCGCAGCAGCTTCCGCAACAGGAGGTAGTTCTCGTTTTGGAACTCGGTCACCTCCCCCGAGACGATGAACACGGTGCTATTCGTGGCCCCGCCCGATTCGGTCACCATCCGTTCCAGGAGTTGGTTGGGCAGCAGCCGCATGGGCGGCTCGGGATGGCTCTCATTGTAGCCCTCGAACACGAAAACGTACCATCCTCCCTCCTTGACCGCGCGGCCGACCCGGTCCACCAAAAAGAAGCCGTCCGGCAAACGGCGGCCGGCGCCGGCCGGCGCTGCTCCCTCGAGCGGAGCCAACTCCTCCGGACCGCCCGACGGCGTTATGGGCACCTGGGTGGGACGCTCCTTCTGGAATGCTTTGAGCACCTCCTCGGCGGACACTTTCGCCGGCGTGCGGACGGAGGCGTCCTCACCAGCCGCCTCCGGTTGGCTGGCGGCCTCATCAGCCGGTTGGGATGCCGGCGGCTTGGCTTGGGTCGCCGGCTGCATCTCCACCTTCGCCTTGGGTTTGCCCGCGGGCTGGGATGGGCTGGGCGGCGCCGTTGCGGAAACCGAAACGACCACGCCGGCCAGACCGAGCACCCAGCCCAGGGCAGGTCGGATCGTTGGGCACATCATCAACACTCCATCACTTACTTACCATCCAGTTGCCTGGCCAAGTCAACCGGATCGGTCACCGGGCGCCGGCACACCGAGTTCTCGCACACGAACGCCGTCGCGCGCCCGTCCATCATACCGCGGGATTTCAAGAGGGGAAGCGTGGGGGCGGTCGGTTCCGCCGTCCCCCGGCCTACCACGACCGCCTTGTTGGGCAGGTAGCGCCCGTAGACCACCGCCAACAAGGCGCGCGTGTCGCCGGCCTGCGGCTCGCCGACGATGACGATCTCCTTCACGCCGTGGTGGTAGCAGTCCAAGGCGCAGAAGAACCGCTCGAACGCCCCGGGGGATTGGGCCGCCTCCGCCCCGCAGGCTTGGAAGATCGAGGCAGCCTTGGCGCGGTACTCTTTCCGCTCCAGCAGCGCCGCCAGCCGCAGCAGGTTCGTCGCCTCCACCGAATTGCCCGCGGGGATCGCCCCGTCGCGGGGATGCTTGGCCCGCACCACCAGTTCCTCCCCGTCCGCGGCGATGTAGAAAAAACCGCCGCCCGAGGCATCGTCGTGGTACCGGATGAGCATCTCGTTCAGGGCGACCGCTTCGTCCAGCCAACGCCGCTCGAACGTGGCTTCGTAGAGGTTCAGCAGACCTTCGATCATAAAAGCGTAGTCGTCCAGATAGGCGGTCAGCCGGGCCTGTCCGTTGCGGTAGGTGTGGAGCAAACGCTCGTTCTTCCGCATCTTGCTCAGCACGAAGTCGGCGGCCGCCGTCGCCG
>JBGPAW010000482.1:0-2740 GCA_041480905.1 Phycisphaerae bacterium | reverse complement strand
GAAGATGGACACCGCGGGACCGACCCGCCCCATAACGTCGAACCCGTCCACGAACTCCGCCATGATGCGGAACACCCGCCAGGTCTCCTCCGCCGCCGTGCGTAGGGGGATCACTTGGGGACTCATCTGTTGAGGCATCGACTGTTCCACCTTGTGTTGTACGCGCTCGCCGCGGCGTCGGTCGCACGACGCGCCCGGAAGCTCAGCCTGATTATACCCGATCGGGGGTTTGTCTGCTGCTTCGAGACGTGTCTTTCCCGCCGGCGGATCATGAGGACGCCGGATGGCCCGAATCGCGGTGGACCGGGCGGTTTACCGCCGCCGCCCGAGGACCGTCAGACCGCCCAGCGCGAGCAAAGCCAGCATCGCGGGTTCGGGGATGATGGTGAAATAGAAGGTTCCGAACATCGGGTCGTGGTAGCTTTCTTCACCGGTGTAAGCCAGCTCGCTCAGCGCGTCGCGGGTGTAGTCGATCGTGAGCGTGTAACTGCCGTTGGCCATTCCGGTCGTGTCGACCACCACCGTGCCCAAGGCCAGGCTGCTCAACTGCAACGGGATCCCGGACTTGTCCCCGCCTACCTTGACCTCCTGCGGGTAAACACCCTCTTGGTTGAACTCGGGCGAGAAGACGGTGTCGAACGCCAACATCCAGTCCTGGGCATAGCTAAAGCCCAGACCGGTGGCATCATCCGAACCGATCAGGATGTTGGCGAAGTTGTACTGGGTGAGCGATGCCGGCCCCACGGCCACGTCGACGGAGATCGGGCTTCCGGCGGCCACCGTGCTGCTGGGTGGGCTGAAGTTGGCGAATGCTCCAAAGGAAGGAGCGGCCACCGCCGCGACAAGCACTACAGCCATACCCATACCGAACAGTCCGTTTGCGTTCATTATCCACCTCCGTTCAAAAAAAAGAGAGCTCGCCTCACGGCGTCTCTCTCACGACCCTCCAACCGACCGTTCGCGGGGATGCCACGCGGTCAGCCCCACGTTTAGAGACCTACTTAACCACGGATTCGCCCTTTTGTCAACAAGTTTTTCGGACTTTTTTGTGGGCATGCCGCCGATCCGGATGGGGAACGAACCTGCCAGGCCTTTCACAAGGTCGGGGCGCCGAGTGGTCCGGACCGGTTGACACCATCGGGAATGAACCCTACCATGCCGAATCTGGCCCCGCAGCAAGCGGCGCCGCCTTGCGCCCGGGTGGCGGAATTGGCAGACGCGCAAGGTTGAGGGCCTTGTGTCCGTAAGGACGTGCTGGTTCGACTCCAGTCCCGGGCATCGCGCACCCAAGGTCCCCACCATCGCAGCACGAGATGCAAGATCATGGGCATGGGGGGTTTGCATTCGCCCAAGACCTCCGCCGGCACCCGCCGGGCGGGGTCCGCTTGCCTCCTGGGCTGCGGTGCGCTCCTGGCTGTTCTGGCGGGATGTCAGCCCATGACACTTGGCCATCGAGCGGGCGCCGTGACGCAGGCGGACCGCCTCAGGAACTGCTATAGCGACCTGCACACCGGCCGCTTCACCGTGATCGCCGACTTCGAGCAAACCCGGCAGATGGAGCTGTTCCACGCTTCGGCCTCCGAGCAGGCGTCGCTGTACCAACTCAGCTTGACGGGGGGTATCGCCGCGACCGGCGGGCGTTGCTTGCGCGCCGAGTTCCGAAGCCCCGGAGATGAACTCATTGCCGGCGGCCTCGAAACGAGCCAATGGAACCTTCCGCGCGACTGGCGCGATTACGACCTGTTGCTGATGAGCGTCCGTGCGCCCGCCGCGACGGCGCTCCAGCTTTCCCTGGTCAGCGGGCAGAACCCGTTCCGCGCCCTCGCCGACTCGCGAATTCCCTTGCAGACCGGCTGGAACCTCTTGCGTTTGGATTTGGCCGATGCGGCGGAGCACCTCGCCTTGGATGACATTCGGGAATTGCGCTGGTCGCTGCCGGAGGTGACCGGCTCGACCGTCCTGTTCCTCGACGACATTCTGCTGTGCAATAACCGGGCGGACCTGTTCGGCGATTCCCGTGCCGAGGACGGAGGGCTTTACCTGCGTTGCCATGGACGGCGTTGGGACATCGGGGCGGGCGGGCGGTTCGAACTCGGGCTGCTCAACGGGCAAATCAGGTACTGGTACAACCTGGCCGAGGACCGTTTCCGCGTGCGTAACCTTCTGGAAGGGAGCGTCCTGGGACCGAGCGTGGTCGCCTTGACGGGCGATGAGGCTGCCGGGACGGCTGCGGTGGAGAGCTTTCCCTCCTGGGGCGAACGCATCTTAGCGCGCCAACGCCTCCTGGAAGCGTCGCCCGTGCGCATGGTGGTGGCCTGTGAATGGGTCTTCCTCGCGGGCGACGGTCCCGCCGCGCCTGACCGACCGAGCCTGAAATGGACCCAAACCCTCTATCCCAACGGCGAGTTGTACGTCCATGTCGAATGCACCACGGAAACTCCCGAGGGATCCGCCGAAAGCCTGGGATTGGCGGTCTCCCGCCGTGCCGGCACGCAGATGAATTCGGTTTGTCACTCCACCTCTCAGCTAGGAGATGCCGGCAAGCTGCTCCACGTCCCCTATGCCTTTACGTGCGGCCAGGAGACCACCGAGCCCGGTCTACTCTTCGTGGTCCATGACGGGCGCGCCGCCCCGGTGATGAGATGTTCACGCGATGAGACGACGGGGCGGGCCACCTTTGTGGCTTTTGGAGGGGACGTGCAAAACCCGCTGCAGCAGTGGGATTGTCTGCTGGCGCTTG
>JBGPAW010000481.1:0-2749 GCA_041480905.1 Phycisphaerae bacterium | reverse complement strand
TGGGTGATGGAGGAACCGAAGGCGCTGTACTCTTCATGGGCCGGTGCGGGTGTGGTCATTGGATCGGGCCGTCGCCCGATGATCCAGGCCCCGAGCGGTTCAACCGGATCGTTCCAGTTCACGGCCGGGTCCGTCTCCGCCCCGGTGATGCGATCGCGGTAGAACCCGCTGCGGAGGTACGGATCGGGAGCACCCGGACTCCTACCGCCGCGGTCCACTAACGGGCGTCTGCGAGCCAGGTCGAATTGGATGTTGCTGTTCTGCGGGTCGCACTCCAGCGGCGGGGGGGGGTCTCCGGGAACGTCCAACGCCAGCGGATCGAAGGAGTTTAAGTCATTCACGATATCCTGGCAGAAGGGCACGCTGGCTGGATTAGCCGGGTCGATGTTCACGACCCACTTCCCGGTCGTGGGGTCCCGCGTCCATTGCTCGCAACTGCATCCCGGCGGGTTGTTCGGGTTCATGATCATCGAGAGCGTCGGGTCCCAGCACGATGGGCAAGGGAAGGGTCGGCCCGGTGTAGCGCCGTCGGCGAAGTTCCCGTAGTCGGTGCAGGGAAACGCCCCGCCGTGCAGGCCCGCATAGAGGTTGACGAAGTCAACCCCCAAACCCCAATATCCATTGAAACCGTGCTCCGGTCCAATGAGGGTATCATAGTTGCCGTCCACATCACCCTCCAATCGCCAGTCACCGTTGAGCAGGCACCCGCTAATGGAAATGTAGGGCGGCACATCCGGCGGGCAGCCACTGGGGGTTTGGTTAGGCACGCATGCCGTTATGCCGTCACTACAGGTCCCCACCGCCGGATCGGGCGGATTGCCCGGATTGACCGTGCACTTCCCTTCCTCAGGACAGTCACCCTCAAAATAGGTGTAGAAATTCCCGGACCAGAGCGAGGTGTCCGAACACAGCGGGCTGTCATCGGGTTCGGCGATGACGTTATCATCTTGGAAGTCCTGTCCCACGCGGTCGAGCCGGATACGCGTACCGATGGTGTCATAGGTGCTCACGCCCCGGACGGGGTTGTTGCGACTGCTGAGGGTCACCACTCCGCCGTTTTCAAAGATGCGGTCGGCGAAGAGGTCCCCGGGGTACTGACGGAAATTGGACGTGTAGGGGAAGCCGAAGAGCAGCTCACCCACCCCGTCGCCATCCGCGTCCGTAGAAATGAAAACCGAAGCTATTCCATAGGTCGTCAACGGTGGAGTGGCGGACAGATTAATGAAAGGAGTCCTGATGCCGGTCATCACCACACCCGGCAATTGGGGCGAACTGGTCTGGTTGAGGTTGTAAGACCCTCGATAGCGCTGGGGGTTGCCGCGGATCAAATAGGCCTCGCCGTCTCCGATGCCGGTCGGGTTGATGAATTCCGGCTTGGCGTAGCGTGCAGCCACGACGAAGTCGGCCACGCCGTCCTGGTCAAAATCTTCCCCGCCGGCAAACGCCGATCCGGCGTTGTCCTCGAAGTTGTGTCCCTCGAAGATCGCCCCCTTGGGCTTGCTCTCCACCGAAGGATTGAACGTGGCCAGGTCTCCCACCCACATGATCAGCGGCAGGGTGCTCACGCGCACCAGGCTCGGGGCCCGGGCGATCAGGTCCGCCTTGCTCGTGTCGGTGAACTTCAGCCGCACGCTGACCCGGAACAGCCCGGACTGCGTCGGCACGAAACTGGTCTTGGTGACGCCGTTGGTCGAAGCCAGGATCACGATCTCCGGCCCGGTCGGGGTCGGTTGGCCGTTCGTCCCGATGGTCATGGCCTCGCGGAACACGTCCACCTTCGCGTCGTTCGGCTCCACGTTGGTCGTTCGCCACTCGACGGAGACGGAAGTACCCGGCTGGACCGGCAGGGTCAGGTTGGGTTTGGTGATTTGCAGGCTGGGGGCATGCACGGACACTTCGATCCGTCCCGGGGCGTAGTCGGTCACGGCCGGGTTGACCCAGTCGTCCACGCGGGCGTACACGTAGTAGGTCTTCTCGTCCAGCACCTCGGTGTCCAGGACGAAGGGGGAGGCGTCGGGGGCGAGTCCGGAGGCCACCGCGAGTTCGTTGCCCGAGCCGGGCTGATTGTCCAGGTCCAGGAACAGGTCCACCTTCGGGTTGACCGCGGCAGGGTCCCGAATCGTGGCTGTGAACGCAATGGTTGCCAATCCCGGCTCCCCGAAGGGCACCTGGACGCGCGCCGCCGGTTGCGTGACCTCAATCGAGGGCGAGGTCTCCGAGACCGGCGGGGCCGCCTCCTGCACGGTAATGGTGCAGGGGTTGAGGAGGGTGCGCACCTCGGCCTCGCGCCCGGCGGCCACCGTGTCCTCCACGGATAGGCCGGAGTCCGTCGTGGAGAGCGCCACGTAATAGACCCCGACCGCAACCATGCCGGTGTTCCACACCACCACGTCGGAGTTCCCCGCTCCGGTCTTAATCGTCTCCCCCAGCAGTGGGTCGTTGTAGTCTTCGAGGTACCCGTTGGTGCTGATATAGAGGAGCCGCCAGTGGATGGCACCGGCGGTGTCGTGCACGTCGAATCCGATCTGCACGTCCTCGCCTACCCCCACCACTACGTCGCTGCAGGGCTGGGGGAACTCCGGCTGCGGCGTGCTGGTCAATTCCAGGGTGCCGGCGCTGACGCAGCGGCCTTCGGCGCCATCGACGACGGCCCGGATCCCCACGCGGTAGAAACCCGCAGCAAGTTGGCCGAGCTGCACGTTGAAGGTATGGCCGTCGCCGGCGCTGAGCCCCTCGGCCACGATGACGT
>JBGPAW010000480.1:0-2761 GCA_041480905.1 Phycisphaerae bacterium | reverse complement strand
GATTCACGAGGTGCACCGGCGCGGCCGGCCCGCGGACCCCTTCATCCTCGCGGACGTGCTCGCCGCGCTGCGCCCCATCCACGCCGCGATGGGGCGCGACACCTCCCGGATCGACGCAGCTCTGGAGCAGTTCCGGGCCGCCGAGTACGGCGACACCAAGGTCACCGCCATGCTGATGGAGACCTACGATGAAGAGATGGGCAACCTGGCCACCGGCCGGCCCATCCTGGTCGGCACCACCAGCGTGGAGAATTCCGAGAAGTTGTCCAAGCTGCTGGAGAAGGCCTACGGGATCGAGCACGAGGTGCTCAATGCCAAGAACCACGCCCGCGAGGCGGACATCGTCGCCAAGGCAGGCCATCGCACGCTTCCGTCCCGCGGGGCGGATCGAGTCTCCCTGGGCAACGTGACCATTGCGACCAACATGGCCGGTCGCGGCACCGACATCAAGCTCGAAGAGGGCGTGGTGTACGCCAAGTGCAAAGTCCCGCCCACCGGGGACCGTACCGACCGCCGCGGCGGCGATGGCGACGGCAACGGCCGCGATCCGCACGCCGCCCACGGCATCTCCCTGGCCCTTTATCCTCCCGGCGCGACCAAGTGCTGCATTTACTGTGAGGAATATGACCCCGCGACGAACTGCGCTCACTGCTACAAGCCCAAGATCGACCCGCGCTTCCCCGCGCTGGGCCGCAAAGTGTGTACGATCAACGCCCCATGCGGAGTGCACATCATCGGTACCGAGCGTCATGAGGCCCGACGCATCGACAACCAGCTTCGCGGGCGTTCCGGGCGCCAGGGCGACCCCGGCTCGTCGCGGTTCTTCCTCTCCCTGGAAGACGATCTGCTCAAGCTGTTCATGCCCGACTGGATGCTCAAAATGATGGAGCGGCTGGGGTTCACCGAAGGCACCAGTCTGGAAGACAAACGTCTGACCAAGGGCATCGAGCGGGCCCAGCGCAAGGTCGAGGAACGCAACTACTCCACGCGGAAACACCTGCTGGAGTGGGACGAACCCATGGATTTCCAGCGCAAGACGTTCTACTCCGGCCGGCAGCGGATTCTCGAGGGTCACGAGCTGCGCAAGCTGATCTTCGAGACCATCGACCAGGCGATCGACGACGCCGTGGGCCAGTTTCTGGCCCGCAACTACCCTCAGACCTGCATCGCCCAGTGGTGCAGGAACAACTTCGATCTCAATATCCCGGAAGCCCTGGTGGCCGACGAGGACCTGGCCTCGGTCCAGGAAGCCATCCGCCGGCGGGCCAAGGATGACGCCCGCGAACTCATCACCACCTCATTGGGCGAGTATATCGACGAAGAGGAGCCGGCGTCGGAATGGGACGTGGGCGGTCTGTTGATGTGGGCCGAGCGGGCTTACAGGTTCAATGCCACCCAGAACCAACTCCGCAAGATGCGGCCGGAGGAAATCGAGGACGCCCTGGTCGAGGCCGCCGAGCAACACTACGACCAGGCGGCTCTCGACGGCGTGGCCGTCTACCTGGATCCGGCCTATCCCAGGTCGGCGTTGGTCGAATGGGCCCGCAACAAGTTCAGCATCGACCTCAAGACGGAGGACATCCACGACCTGGGCGCTGCCGAGATCGGCGACCTGCTCAAGAAACAGGTCCGCGACGCGTATCTGCAACGCGAGATTCGGTACCCCGTGGAGACGTGCATCGAGCGCGCGTTTCAGGATGCCCGCAGCGATAGCGCCTTCGTCGCCGAGTCCATCGTGTACTGGGCCAACGCCAAGTTCAACCTGGGATGGACGCTGGAAACCGTACAAGGCAAATCCGCCGGCGAAATCTTCGACATGCTCGTGACCTTGAACGAACAATTTCTGACCGGGGGACGATTGCAGGAGGAGTTCGAGCGGGCCTTTGCCGGCAAGAGCGAGGAGGAGATGATCCGCTGGACCGAGCAGCGCGTGGGGCGGGCCTGGGACCCGCGGCACTTCGCCCAGCGCGACGGCGACCTCCGCGGCACCCTGCTGGAACAAGGCCGCGAACTACTCCGCTGGGAGCTCTCGCGCCTGGAGCATTACGTCCTGCTCCGCATCTACGATCAGGCGTGGAAGGACCACCTGCTGGAGATGGATCATCTCAAGCACGCGATCATGCAGCGGCCGATGGGCGGCGACCAGTACCATCCGCAAAGCCAATACGCCATCGAGGGACGCGAACTGTTCTCGGAGATGTGGTCGCGCATTCGGGAGCGCGTTACGGACGTGATCTTCAAGGTGAAGATGACGGGGGAGGCCTCGGCCCAGGCCGCCCCCACCCAGCGTATGCAGCTCCTCCATGCTGACGCCACCGGGGCGGCCATCGCCGCCGCCCGTGACACTCAGGCCGCCATGCGCGCTCAAGGCGTCGAGCAGAAGGTCGAGACCATCCGGCGGGCCCAGCCCAAGGTGGGGCGCAATCAACCCTGCCCCTGTGGCAGCGGCAAGAAGTACAAGCAATGCTGTGGACGTTAGTGTAGTGCCTCACAACTGACGCAACATATTCTTTGCCGAACCGCGACCGTCAGGGAGCGGTCCAGCACGTCGCCAAGTCATGCCGCTCCCTTATGGTCGCGGTTCGGATAAGCTGCAGTTTCACTGAGGCACTACATCAGCGGTGAGTCTTGTCTGAAGTGGCCGTCAAGCCGTCTTCGTGTTGCGGGTTTCAAAACCCGGCATTACGCCGGTTCGGCCCGGGTCTGGCAAGTAACGTTGGCGACAAGGGAGGGCGAGCCTCCCGGCGAGCCGAGGAGCACG
>JBGPAW010000479.1:0-2764 GCA_041480905.1 Phycisphaerae bacterium | reverse complement strand
CTCCCATAATGCCAAGGTTCCTGGCCACGCTCCCGCGCGCCGGGCCGCCGTCAACCGATCGGCAATTCCGCGGTATAATGGCGGTATGGCTGGTTGAATCCACGCGGAGTGGCAGGACGTTGAGTCAAAGGCGTTGGTTTATTCTGGTGGCCGCGGCGGCCTACGTGTTGCTTGACCCCCAGACGCTCTTCGCCTGGGGACCGGCGACGCACGTCAAGCTGGCCGGCGACCTGCTGGCCAACCTTGCCCTTCTCCCGGCCACGGTGGGGATGCTCATCGGCCGCCACGTCCACGATTACCTGTACGGCAACTTGGCGACCGACGTCGTGTTCGCCAAACGTCTCAGCCGCATCAAACAAGTCTGCCACCACTGGTCGACGGGCTTTCGATTGCTGGACGAGGCCGAGAACGACCGTGCCCGAGCGTTCGCCTACGGCTACCTGTCCCACTTAGCGGCCGATACCGTCGCGCACGGCCAATTCATTCCCTACCAGGTCGCCATCAGCGGTACCACCCTGAGCTTCGGCCATCTCTATTGGGAGTTACGGGCCGACGCCGAGGCCGGCGAACAGGCCTGGACCGCGTTGGAATCGGCCATGCTCATGGACCACGCCATGCACCATGCGGCCCTGGCGAGCGTGCTGACGGAGACCTTCCTGCCCTATGAAGTCAACAACCGGGTCTTATTCGCGCGGATCAACCGCATGGTGGCTAGACGCGGCTGGCGCCACTCGATGAAGACGTTGGGCCGATGGTCGCGCCGGTCGCTCTCGGCCGACCTGCTCGCCCGCTATCACGCCGAGTGCACCGAGCGCACCCTCGGTCTGCTCAGTCGCGGACCGCGTTCGCCGCTGCTGTGCGAAGACCCCAGCGGCACCAGTGCCCTGGCGTTTGCCGCTGACACCCGCAGAGTGTGGCGTCGTCGCCGCCGCCGCGGCCTGCCGCTGCTCCACCGCCCCGCCGAGACCGCGGCGGGGCACGCGCCCCGCCCCTGGGCCGCCTGCCTGGTGATGAACGTCGCAGACGAGTTCAAACCATGAGAGAACACCCAACCTCCGCGAAATCCGAGATGGAATCCCTTCTCCTCGAAATGATCGACCGCGAGGCGTCCGATCTCCACATCGTCCCCGGCTATCGGCCGAGCTTCCGCATCCACGGCGAAATCCGCGATTCCGGCTCCGACTCGCTCGACGCCGAACATGTCCGGCGCATGATCGAATCGGTACTGCCCGAAGAGGTCGCCCACCGACTCCACCACGAGAAGAACGCGGACTGCTCCCTCACGCTCCCCACCCTGGAAGGGCCGCAGCGCTACCGGGCCAGCGTGTTCTACGCCCGCGGCGTGTGGGGCGCCTGCTTTCGTCACATCCCCAGCCGCATCCCCGACTTCGACTGGCTCGGCTTTCCGCGCCCCCTGGCGGAACGGATCGTCAGCCAGATCAACGGCCTGGTCATCGTCACGGGCATCACCGGCTCCGGCAAGAGCACCACCCTCGCCGCCCTGGTCGATCTGCTGAACCAGGCCGGTGGCTACCGCATCATCACCGTCGAGGAACCGGTCGAGTATCTTTTCTCCCACCGCACCAACAGCCTGGTCACCCAACGCGAGGTGGGCACGGACGTGGACTCCTTCTTCGACGGCCTTAAGTACGGGCTGCGTCAGGACCCCGACGTGATTCTGGTGGGCGAGATCCGCGATCCCGAAACCGCGCGCATGGCCCTCAGCGCCGCGGAGACCGGGCACTTGATCCTCTCCACCCTCCACACCAAGGACGCCAAGGGGGCGATCACCCGCTTCGTCGATCTCTTTCCCCACGAGGCCCACGAGGACGTCCGCACCCAACTGGCCCTGAGCCTGCGCTTTGTCGTCAGCCAGCACCTCTTGCCCAACGCCACTCCGGGCCGCAAACGGGTGCTGGCCCTGGAACTCCTGGTGGTCAACGATCCGGTCCGCGTGGCGGTCAAGTTCGGCAAGATCGAGGCTATCGAATCCGCCATCCAGACCGGCGCCCGCGACGGCATGATCACCTTGGACACCAGCCTCGAGCGCTTGGCCTATGCGCGGCTGATTACTCCCGACACCGCCCGCCGCTATGCCAAAGACGCCGCCGCCCTGCAACTCGCCGGACGATGAAGAAAGCAAAAAGGAATGCGCAACGTGTCAACATGGCGGAAAACAGAAAAGTCGGGACGTCGAAACTCCGAATTCTTGCTCTCCCCCTAAAGAGCTGGCCGAACAGGTCTGGCCGACGGGATAGTGCTCCGTGAACGCTGAGTCTGTGGGTTCGATGGGAGGGCGAGGCTCCTGCCGAGCCGAGTCTTAGCATCGGATGGCGGTCTGGATGTTCGCGTGCCTGGCCCTGGGGAGAAACGCCGGTCACGGCGGCTCAGGACCGGAGGGTGGGCCGAGTCGTCGAGCGAGTTCAGCCACCAGGACTTTGGCCGCCTCCGGTCCGGCGGGTGGCCCAGGTCCTTTGGACCTGGGGGAGCGATTGGCGAGAAGTTCCTTAATCACTCCCCCACCTCCAAAGGAGGTGGGCCACCCGTCCGAGCGAGTTCGGCCGCCAGGACTTTGGCCGCCTCCGGTCCGGCGTGTTCCTCGGCGAGAGCCAAAGGGTCACCTCCCAGGCTCAGGACGTTCAGAGCAACCGCAACGGTGTTGCCGGCGTGTGGGCCTAACTTCCGCACCACGATGATGAACGCCTCGCGGTAGCACTTCAGCGCCCCCGCCGGATCGCCCTGAGCCCTGAGCACGCTCCCGATG
>JBGPAW010000478.1:0-2787 GCA_041480905.1 Phycisphaerae bacterium | reverse complement strand
GGACGAACAGATCGAGGAGACGATCACGGCGGCAACGGAAGCGTTCCGGGCGGCCGCCATCAGCCGTTAACACCGTCCGGGAGGAGTGAACATGTCCGAACCACCGATCGAAGGCCCCCTATCCGTACGCGAGACGGGCGACATGGGTCGCCTCGAACAACTTCAAGACTACTCCGCCGCTCTGGGCACCATCCGGGCGGCGCGCGGGGTGTTCCTGCTGATTTTGGTTCTATCGCTGCTGGTGCACGTGGCGGCGTACTCCGCGGCGCGGTGGGGCCACTTGCTCGAACCGCTGACACAACTCCAGGAGCCACGGCCCCCGTCCGTCCCGGCCAGTACGCCGGCCGCCAAGCTCGCCTCCGGCGCGGAGAAAGCACCCCTTTATTCGATCTGGTATTACGTGGTCGAGTCGGCGCTCCCGCTGGCGGAGTTCCTCGGTCAGGTCTCGTGCGTGCTGTTGGCGGTGTCGTTCCTTTTTGCGGCCCTGGTGTGCCTGTCGGGCGGTCTGGGCGGCGTGCGCGGCAGTATCGCGGCCTTCTACTGGACCCTGGTGTTGTTCGTGTTGCTGTTCCCGTGGGGCCGATGGCTGGCGACGAGCCCGGGGGCGGGGCAGGTGCCCGGCGTGTACTACACGGTGACACAGTTGCGCGAGCTCTCCAGCGTTTTTCCCGACCGCATCCAAGAGGTGCGTCACTACCTGCGGTTCTTGGGCTACCCGCTGCTGGCGCTGTTGATTATCCTCACGGCAGACAGCCGGTTCCGGGGCGGCTGCCGGCTGGTGCAACGCCACCTTGAGTCCTGCCTGAGGATGAGGCGAATCTGAGTCGCGCGGGGCGTCATGGCGGGTCACAGGTCTGCGAGGCGCTGGACGATGTCGGCGGCACGGCGCTCGATCGCGGCGAAGTCCCGAGCGGAAAGATCGCGCGGATCGAAGAGGGAGTCAACGAATCCAACCCCAGCGGCGCCGGCCTGCAAGATGCCGACGAAATTCTCGGTCGTCACCCCGTTGGTGGGAAAGATGCG
The DNA here is from genome assembly GCA_041480905.1 of Phycisphaerae bacterium. Classification (GTDB taxonomy): domain Bacteria; phylum Planctomycetota; class Phycisphaerae; order UBA1845; family UBA1845; genus JAAEQG01. The sequence continues at coordinate 1,764 of JBGPAW010000478.1, read as the reverse complement.
CAGCCAGGGCAGCGGACCCCGGATGGCCGCGATGTACCCGGCGACGTCCGCGGGCGCCGGAAACAGCTTGACGAAATCGGCCCCGGCGCGGTGGGCCGCGATCATTTCCGTGGCGGTGAAGGTGCCGGGGATGCTGACCACATTCAGCGCACGGGCCTGGGCGATGACCTCGGGATCGCACACGGGCGATACTAGGAAGCGGGCCCCGGCGTCAACCGCGGCCCGGGCCTCCGCGGGTGACATCACCGTTCCCGCCCCGACCAGCAAGCGGACGTCTTTGGAGAACTCGGTGATCAGGCGCAGAGCGTTGGGCGTGGTGAGGGTGAACTCGACCAGGCGAAAGCCGCCCGCGATGGCGGCTTTCATGGCTTCCGACGCCAGTCCCGCGTCGTCCGTGCGAATGATGGCGCTGACGCGCCGCCCCAGAATCGCCTCGACCACGTTTTCTCTGCCGTTGCCGCTCACGGGCGATCACCCCTACTTTGTCTTCTGCCCACGGAAAGAAAAGACCCGCGCGGAATGGCCGGCCGTCATGCCCCGGCAGCCGGGACGAGGCGCGAAAGCCGCGTGACCAGCACCTCGACGGTCAACGGCACCGTCGCGTTCCGCTCGAGGTGCCTCTCGGCTTCGAGGACCGCCTTAATCGCCAGGGCCGCCTGCTGCGGGCCGAGGCCTATAGCAGCCAGTCGCCGGGCGTGACCGACGTTGACTAGGCCGTCCCGGACGTCGACCGCGATGCGCAGCAGGTCGCCAAACCAAACGGCCACCAGAGAAAACAGCATCTTCAAACCCCGGCGTTGGGCCTCGGTCTCGGAAATCTCTTTCTCGCGGGCGCGAAACTGTCCCCCCAGCGCGGCGGCGTCCTCCAGCCATTGTTTGGCGATCTGCGTGACGGAGGCTGTGCCGAGGCGGCCGAGGGTCTCAATGATCTTCTCGTTGTAGGACTCGATGCCATCCTCGCAGCAGCGCAGAGCCCGTCCCAAACTTCCCTGGGCCAGGGCCGCATACGCCCCCGCCAGTTCCGGCGCGAGGTCCGAGACCAACTCCCTGATCCGGGCGGCCACGAACTCCGTCGGAAGCGGCCCGAACGGCACCGGCTGGCACCGCGACTTGGTGGTAGGCAGCAGCTTGTCCAGGCCGGCGGCGAGCAGGATCAGAAAGGTGGTGCCGGGCGGTTCCTCCAGTGTCTTGAGCAGGGCGTTCTGCGCCCCCGAGGTGATGCGGTCGGCTTCGCGGATGATGAACACCTTGGCCCGTCCGCGGGCCGGCTTGGTGCCCACCGCCTCGATCACGAAGCGGCGGATCACGTCGACGCTCAATTCGAGGCCCTTGCGGTTGCGTACCGTGGGGTCCGGATGGTGCTTGTGCAACTCGCGGTAGATCAGGTGCAGGTCGGGATGCGTACCGGCGCGGGTCAGGACACACTCCTGGCACTTCCCGCAGGCGTCGCACCACGGGCCGCCGAATCCGGCCAACTCCTCCGGGGGCGCCGCCTGGGGGCGGATGGGTTTGGCACACAACAGGAGGCGGGCGAGCCGGTCGGCCATCAACTCCTTGCCGACGCCGTCGGGTCCGTGGAACAAATAGGCGTGGGGCAGGCGTCCGCTGGCCAGGGCCCGTTGGATGATTTTCTGCGCCCGCGGCTGATGCCGCACGTCAAAAATCGACACTCCGCAGCACCTCCCAGACAGCGGCTTGCACTTCCGCGGTGTCGTCACCCGCCGGGATGATCCGCACCGGCCGGGGGTAAATATCCGGCAGCCT
>JBGPAW010000477.1:0-2806 GCA_041480905.1 Phycisphaerae bacterium | reverse complement strand
TCATGGTCGCGGTTCAGAGACGTGGTCGTGCCCGCTCCCTCACGGTCGCGGTTCGGATACGGGGTCGCGCCGCTCCCTCATGGTCGCGGTTCGGATACGGGGTCGCGCCGCTCCCTCACGGTCGCGGTTCGGATACGGGGTCGCGCCGCTCCCTCACGGTCGCGGTTCGGATAGGAGGCGACGGCCGCCAGGGCGACGACCGTTTTGCCCGTACCGGTGGGCATGATGATCTGGCCGCACCGGCTCGCCTCCTCCCAGGCGGCGAGGGCCCTTTGTTGATCGGGCCGAAGTTCGGGAAGTTCCAGGCGTGGCCAGCGGACCGCTTGCGGCGGGAGCAGGGTATCGTGAACCGACCCCTGCAATGCGCGGCGAACCGTTACATAGTGCCGAGCATCACACCGCCATTGCCCGGTTCGCTCGTCCCACTGGAAAGGGGCAGCCCGGGTGAGGGCTTCCGCCCCGCCGGATGGGATTCCCGAGACCACCAGGGTGCCGCGATCGAAAGCCAGCTTGGGTAACGGCGGAGCGCTCGGATGGGCCATGGTGACGCGCACAAAGAAGCCGTGGCAGGCGGCTCAATACAGGTCGGCGCTCCGGAAAACCGAATTGGTCGCGCACAGCGAATGTCCTGACGCCCCGGGCTAGAAACCTTTTGCCCGGTACTTGGACCCGAGCTAAGCTGCCCCGGCTCCTTAGCCCGCACTTCTCACCACCACTGGGGATTGGCCTCCAGTCTGCTCATTCCGCCCTTTCAGGGCTTTCGTGCCAAGGGCGCCTCCAGACCCAGGGCGTTGCCCTGGGCTTTCATAGCATGCCCTTTCAGGGCTCAGGAGTGCGGCGGCTCGCCGTGGTGAGAAATGCGGGTTAGAAACATACTACACAATAGCATTGCTGTCCAATAATCTTCAGCCTGAGCAGTAACGATTCTGATCTCCGTCCACGGGCGTGGGGAATACCCGTGGCCGGCCTCGTCTTTAGCCGATAAGCCCGCTGGAGGTTTCCAGTATGAGGGTCCGACCGGCGGAGGTCAGCCGCTCGCGCCGCCACCAGCGCCCGGGCTTCAGCCTGCTGGAACTGGTGATCAACCTCGTCATTATCGGAATGTTGGCGGCGATCGCGGTGCCGCGTTTCAGCGAAGCCGCTCAGTCGGCCAAGGCCAACTCGCTGGCTATGACGCTCACTTTAGTCCGTAACGCGATTGAATACTACTGCGCCGAGCACGGACGGTATCCAGGGTATGACCCGCTGGACGGCTCGCCGGACGGTAGGTGGTTCGTGGACCAGATGTCCCGGTACAGCGACGCGCAGGGTAACGTCAGCGATGCCCTGGTTTACCCGTTCATCTACGGGCCGTATCTGCGCCCGCCGTTCCCGGCCAATCCGCTCAACGGTCTGAATACGGTTAGGGTGACCTCGACTCCGCAGACAACGATTCCCCTGGGTTCCACCGGGTGGGTGGCGGTCCTGTCCACAGGGCATTTTGCTGCCAACAGCCCTGAAATCGATCTGACGGAGATAGGGGTGATCGACCCGGGCGGCGGGTCCAACCCCGGACCTCTGCATGGCGGACTGGGAGGTTGACATGCCTGCGGCGGCGTCGCGCGGAAGCATCGCGGTTGGTCACGGCTTCTCCTTGTTGGAGCTGGCCGTGGTGGTCAGCATCATCGCCATTCTGGCGGCGATCGCGATACCGCGCTACGCCGCGGCCATCGTGCAGGAGCGGCTGGACGCAACGGCACGCCGGATCGTGCTGGATCTGACCTTCGCCCAACGCCAGGCCCGCATGTCGAGCGCCAGCCGGTCGGTGGCGTTCACCGCGGCGAACCACAGCTACACGCTGACCGGGATCGCGGACCCGGACCATCCGGGCAACACCTACACGGTCAACCTGTCCAAGCCGCCGTACGAGGCCACCATCATGTCCGCGAGTTTCGGGTCCGGTACCCAGATCACCTTCGACGGTTACGGGCTGCCGCTGAACGGCGTGGGGGGTTCGGTGGTGATCCAGGTCGGCTCCCGAATCAAGACTGTCACCATAGACGGAGCAAGCGGCGCGGTGAGCGTGCAATGAGAAGGCAAGAGGCAAGAGGCAAGACGCAAGAGGCAGGAGGTGCGGGAACACCGCGCCTCACGGGCGGCCATACGCTGGTCGAGCTGGTGGCGAGCATGGCGGTCATGACCATCGTGCTGGGCGGGATGGGGTCGGCCATCCTGGTGGCCAGCCGGGGCGTGGACCCGCGTAGCCCGGTCGCCCGGCAGGTGGAGGCGGGGCAGGTCGTGGAGCAGATGGCCGGGGAACTGAGCGGCCTGGTGGGGTGCGCGCAGCGCTCGGGCACGATGGTGCAGTTCACCGTGCCGGACCGCAACGGGGATGCAACCGCGGAAACGATCCGGTACGTGTGGTCGGGAACGGCGGGCGATCCGCTGACTCGGCAGTACAACGGCGGGACGGCCGTGAACGTGGCGGAGGGCGTGCAGGAGTTTGCCCTCAGCTACGGGCTGCTCGTGGAGACCCAGCAGGTTCCGGGTCCAAGTACGGAAAGTGGAGAGATGCTGTTGTTGAGGCACGACGATACGGGAGGGAGCCTGAGCGAGCACCGCGTCCAGCTCAGCAGGCACGTCGCGGAAGTCTTCCGGCCGCTCCTGCCCGGAGACGCAACCGCCTGGTCGATCACCCGTGTGAAATTCAAGGCCAAGCTGGATGGGTCGGCGCTCGGGCAAACCCAGGTGCAGATCCGCACCGCCGATGCCAGTCATCTCCCGAGCAGCACGGTCCTCCAGGGATTCTCGATGTGGGAATGGAACC
>JBGPAW010000476.1:0-2806 GCA_041480905.1 Phycisphaerae bacterium | reverse complement strand
CCCGCGGCCAGGACGTGGCGGTTCGGCGCCGCACGGCTCGCCAGCGCCGAACTCCATCTTGAGTTGGACGGCCGCGACGTGTGGCAGGTGCCGAGGGCGCCGGGAGTCGTCGGTGATCCCACGGACTCGTACTGGCTCTTCACCCGGCCGATGCGGCGCCTGCAGACCGAATGAGTTCTGGCGCGGAAGAGTTTCGCGGGCATCTTCGCCCGCCGTCGCAAAAGGAAGTTCTCAACCGACAGGAGCACAGAGCATGAGTGGCACAACTCTTTTCCGGGCGCTCGCCGCGATGTCGATCTCGTTCTGGGCATCGGCGGCGACCAGTGGGCTCCAGCCCGCGGCCACGCCGCAGACCGACCGCTATACCGTGCCGCAGGGCGGCGTGCCCGAGCTGCTCAAGTTCATCGAAGACCTGTCGCAGTACCGGCCCGACTCGCCCAGAGCGGATGGCGAGCACCGCTCCAAGTTCCGGCCGGCCCTCCAGCAGGCGGCCGAGAAGATCATTCGTTTGGACAAGGACCCAAAGAGTGAAGCCTGCCAAGTGGCCAGGTTCATTCTCTTGGCGAACCGCGTCCGCTGGTTCGCTCGCGGCGTTCCGTCCGAGCAGCGCCAGGTCATCGCGGACGTCAAGGCGTATCTGGCGGAACAACTCAAGCAAGGGCAGGCCCGGGAGGCCGCGGAGTTGGCCCGGTCGGCGGCCGAGGCCCTTCAATGTACCAGCCAATGGGATCAGGCGGCCGAGGCGTACGAGTCCTTTGCCGGGCTCCTGCAACAGAACGGCGGCGCGGGCTTGTCCGACATCGTGGCGTCGATGCAGTCCAGCGCCCGCCGGCTCAAGGCAATGAGCCAGAACCTCCCGCCCGCAACGAAAGTTGAGATCGCGCCCAAGGGCAAGATGATCCCGCTGGACCTGAAGGGCAAGTTCAATTGGAGAAGCGTGGACGTCTCCGACGGGGTCTGGCACGGCAACGGCCTGGCCGAGCTGCCCAAGGGCGAGCAGACTCTGGCCGGAGTGAAATTCAGGCTCAGCGACGAGCAGATCCAGTTAGGCTGCAGGAGCCTTCCCAGCGCACCGGCGAAGGTTGAAAAGATTCCGGTCAATCGCAGAGTGGCCAGGCTTTACGTCCTTCACGCCCTGCAGTACGGCACCTCGGATACGGTCGCCGACGGCACACACCTCGCGGACTACAAGATGCACTATGCGGACGGCTCCGAGGTGGAGATGCCCGTGGTCTTCGGCGAGGACATGCGCAACTGGTGGGACTTCGACAACGGGAAGCCGGTGACGCGGGGCCGCGTGGTGTGGACCGGCACCAACCATGCCTCGGAAAAGTTGAACCGTACCGTTCGCCTCTACCTGGGCGTCTGGGAAAACCCACACCCCGAAAAGCCGGTTTCTTACCTCGACTTCGTCTGTGCGAAAGACGGCCCCTGCGCTCCGTTCTGCATGGCGATCACGGTGGAAGAGCCCACTGAGACGCGGTGAGCGCGCGTAGGGTGGGACGAAGTCCCGCCAGAATTGCCGCGGGTTGTTGGTGGGACCGCGCGGCGCTTGTGCCACCCTACGAGCTCAGCTTCATCATGGTTTGGGCGCCCCCTCCTCGGGCAGCCTGGTCCGCTCGACGGTTCCGTTCCACCAGTGCGGAGCCGTGCCGTCGTTGTAGGCGCCCCGCGCGGGGCCCCAGACTTCGGCGTCGCGATGCCGCACGTGCAGCTCGTAGTCGGAAAACGCGGAACAAGCGTAAAACCAGCGAGGTCCTTCCGCTGTGGGCCGGGCCTCAATCAAAAGGAAAACCTCGGGGTCCGTACCCTGGCAGAAGACGAACATCGCGCCGTCGAGTACAGCCTCCGTTTTCCTCAACTCATACCGGTACACGGGCTTGGCGACCAGCCGCAACTCCCAACGGTCGCCTTGGAAGTTGATCTCGTGGGCCTGGAATTGCCGCGACAGCTCTGTCATCTGCCGCCCCCTTTGGGCCGGCGAGCCGGCCGGCGCCGGGCTCCCGGGGATGGGCGACCACTCCAGCCCGGGCTTCGTGGGCGCCCACTGCCTCTTGCCTCGCCAGAGCGCAAGCAGGGGCTGATCCAAGAGGGAGTGGAACTCGTGGGCCACGATGCGATATCCACCTCCCCCCGCACCGCCCGAGTAGGCGAAAACGGTGCCGACCGCGGCGGGCCGGCCATCTTCGCGAACCCAGAGCCACACCGCTCCGATGTCGTCGCCGCGCACCGGCTGGGTGTGGCGAAAGATCGGGTCGGGCAGCATCTTGAACTTCTCCGCCGGCTTTTCCGCCGGCGAGATCACGTAGGCCTCGGCATGGTCCTTGCAGACGGCAAGCCACGCCTTGACCAGTTTTGCGGTGTCGGCCTCGGGCTGGGCCTGGCCAACGCCTGCCAATGCCAAGAGCAGAGAGACCCCTGCACCCATGTCTGACCTCCTTCCCCCTTAGGTTTGTAGCGGAGTTATCCGGCCCAATGTAGTCGTTTACGGGCCGCCGCGATCCCCAGCCCCGCTCGTGGGAATCCGCACCCATACGTCGAAGACCTGGCCATACTGCGGGTCAGGGATGTCCGGCTGAGTGACCCCAGCTCGGGTCCACAGCGACTCCCAGACGGTCTTTTTGCGGTGTTCGAGCCACAAGCTCTTGTTGGAGAATCGTGCGGGGACGTAATGCCATTTCGGGCCCTGGGGAGTTCGCCGGGCCTCCACCAACAGGATGATCTCGGGATCGGTGATGTAGCCGACAAACGCGAACAGCGCGCCGCTGAGCACGTCCGGATCCTGGCCTTCGTATTTGTAGAGGGG
>JBGPAW010000475.1:0-2812 GCA_041480905.1 Phycisphaerae bacterium | reverse complement strand
CCAGTCGGTGTCCCGGCGGTTGGCCGCGGCGACCGTGAACCGCCCGCTCTTGCCGCACCAGACCTGTTCGTTGATGTCGAGCAGGTCCACCACCGGCGGGTTGAGCGGGTCCACACCCGTGCATATACCCGCGACGCAGACCCCGTTCTGGCAGTCCGCCCCGGTCGTGCACGTCCGAGCGTTGCACCCGCTGTTGTACCAGTCGCGGTACTCGTTGTAGCAGTTGGGCTCGCTTTCCGCATGTCCGCCGGGCGGGCAGCTCTCGTAGCAGTAGGTGATCGGCAACGGCCAGTCCGGACACGGGCATTCGATGTCCAGCCTGATCTCGCCCGGGGTCCCACCCGTGGAAGTGGCTACCTCGATGTAGTAAGTTTGCCCGACATTCAGCGGCCCGTAGCAGATTTCGGATAGCAGGAACGGGGGTTGACCGCCGCACCCATCCTCGCCGCAGGCCAACTCGGTCAGGCCGCCGCAAGTTCCGCTGTAGAGCGCGATCACCGTGTCCGAGGCGGTGGGGTCGTTGTTGTTGCACGTCTGGACGCGCACGCTAGCGGCGGCGGCGACGAACTTATACCACATCGTATGCGACCCCTTCGTGCCGAAGGCCCGAACGCAACTGAGGACCGGGTCGTTCGAATCGTCCGTCGCGGCGCTATTGTTGAAGGTCGCGTTGGTGTTGCACGGAATTAAGGGAGCACCGGCACATGAGTCGCTCGGAGGCGCGGAGAAATCGAAGGTGCGCTGAAACGCCGCGAAGTCCACCTGATCCACGTCACGAAGGCTGGCGGTCATATTCTCAGCGTCGGGGACGCCATGTCTGTTGCGATCCTCGAACCGCCCGCGCCCGCACGGCGTGCCATCGACGGTGATCGTGTAATAGCCCGAGGCGTTCTCCTGCACGCTGCTATACACCGGGTAGTACCAGGTGCCGGTCGGCAGGTCGTAAAACTTGATAGTCGCGTTGATGTCCCAACCCGGCGGATCGTCCTTGCAGCAGTGCCCCTCGCGCGAGGAGAACGTGACGAAATCGGCGAAGCGACCGTGGGTAATATCGCAGCAGGCCGGGTAGAGCAGGGAGTACACGCTCAGGAAGCTCGGGTCGGTGCCGCAGAAGTCCAGGACGATGTCCAGGCACTCGCTGGTAGTGAAGGCGATCCAGCCCGCCGGCTCCAGCGCCTGGCAGTCCGTGTCCGTCGCCGCGTCGTTACGCCCGTTGTAGGTGAGCGGCGTCCCGGTGAAAACCTGGGTGTCTGCTAAAGTGCAGTTGTCGTGGTGCGGCGGGCAGTGGATGCCGGTCACCGCCGTAGGACTGAGCGTGCAGACCTCCCCCCCGTGCCACGTGCCGGACGCCGCGGTGCACTGCCCGTTGGTGGTCGTGTTGTACAGGAGCTGGCAGCAGGAATCCAGGGGGTCGTCGCAGTTCGCGTCGGTGGCCGGCAGGCAGCAGGCCCCCTTACCGCATAGCGGCTCGATGGCGCTGCACAACGTGGCGAGGATGAACCGCTGGGTCGCGTTGGTGCAAGTGTCCGCCAATGCGTTGTCCACGCAGTGCCCCGTGCTGTTGTCGCAGCACGCCCCCGGCACGCAGCTAGCAAAGGCGCAGAGTCGGGCGGCGAACCCGGCGTACAGCCCGCCGTCCAGCGAGCAGTCGCACCGGGGCTGGGCCTCGGGCCAGAGCCGGGGATACGGGCAATGACTGCTCCCATAGGTCTGGAGGGTGGTACCCACGTCGCCCGGGTCGGTGGTGTTGCCGTGGATGAACCATCCGGCCGTGCTCTGGTTCGAGGAAACCTCAATCCACACCGTCTCGGTGGCGTTGAAGCAGGCCACGGGGAAAGTCAGCGTGACCGCGGCCCCCGCCGGAATCCCCGTCTGGGTCCGCGGAGCGAGCAACCGGGTTCCCTCGCCCCCGCAAGAAGGCGGGCATTCGTTATACACCGACACGGTGATGTTGTAGGCGGTGCCGGGCGGTTTGTAGGTCATCAGTTGGATTTCGGTCACTCCGCGGTTGGTGCCAGCCAGTACGGCATCGTCGGCCATCAACAAGGTGGTACCGAAGGCGAGGTATTGGTGCCTCCCGCTCCAGTTCATGTTGTTGTAGACGACCGTACACGCCCGCAGATCGCGCAGGTCGCGGGGCGGCCACTCGATCATCGGCGTCCCTTCGGGGACTTCCAGGATCTCCCCTGCGGCGATCCCCTCCTCCGCCCCCGCAAGCGAACGGTCGCCGTCGTCGGCGACACCTGCCGACTCGTTCAACGTTGCGATGCCCGCCGGTTGGATGTCCCCGGCGGACGTCGCCGCCGGACCGACCGCCAAGGCCAGCACCATGGAAATGGTGGTGAACGTAAACATTTTTCGGCCTCCTTCCAAATTGCGAGTTTGAACTGATGAACCGCGCTAACCCAGTAATCTGGGCCCGCTCCAATACTCGCCACCATACACAAGCCGTCATCCAACTTCAAGAAGAAAATTTGCTGCAACGAACTTTGTAACGACTTCATCGAGCGGAGTTGCGCCAACCGATTTCGGCGGCTCAGGATCGGCCTGGAGAAGCACCGGGGGCTCATCCAATCGTTATGGATTATCCACATTCCCGCATACTGGCGGATCAAATGCTACGCAAACTGCCCAGTTTCCCCAGAGTGTCGCGTGCGCCGGGGACGGGACGGGTGGCCCAGGTCCTTTGGACCTGGGGCTGGGGTTTGGCCCTTTTATGGCCGGTTGGCAGTTTGCCGGACAAGGGCCATGGGCGTCAAGGATCAGCCTGCGGCGGCGTAGAGCATGGCCGAGACCGCAGGCAGAATCGATT
>JBGPAW010000474.1:0-2815 GCA_041480905.1 Phycisphaerae bacterium | reverse complement strand
CTCACTGGCGGCAACCGCCCGATCGTCTGTCGGATCATCGGGGTTTTCAAACGGGGTGTCGGTTACCTGGAAGGTCACCGCGGTGGTCTCCCCGACGAGCTGAATGAAATGGCCGCTGGCCCGGTCAACCAAGAAGGGCCGGCGGTCGGTCGCATCGGCGGGCGCTGCGCCGAAGCGAACGTCAATCGTGCCGTTGCCCACCTGGAAGCTGGCATCCTGCACGTCGGCGGCAACGTCCCGGGCGATCAAGAAGGTGGTGCCGTGCACGAAGTGCACCTGGCCATCGGTGCCGATGACCACAAACCGTGTGGCGTCATTGTCCACATCGCGGATGTTCGTACCCTCGGAATCGGGATTGGCGGGGTCCTGCCAAACAACTATCTTGGCGGAAGGTTTCAGTTTGCTACTGCTCTGGCCCTGACAGCCGGACGATAAGACCGCCAACGAAAGCCCCAGCCCAACCATGCACACCGCTAGCCGTCGAAGTTTCACGTTCCTGTCTCCCACCTGGCGTTACCCAAATCCCGGCGCCCGGCGACCGCCGCCGGGCCTGACGCATGATGACGTGCTAGAACATCCCAAAGAGTCCTGTGGCGGTCAAGGGCGGACCGATTTCTGAACGATTTTTCATAAAACGTTCATTAGCGGTGCGGTCGCGGCTCGGAGCGTGGATGATCCGTCCTGGACAGGTCGTCAATCGCGGACGACGCGGTCCGTCGTGATGACCTCGACGCGTTGGTTCGGGCGGTGGCGCTCCTCGTTGTAGGCATTGCCCACCAGGGGGTCGGCGTCGCCGCATGCCACGATGCGGATCTGACGCCACTCCAACCCGTGGTTCGCCTTGCTCTCGCCGCGGCGCTCCAGAATCCGCCGGATCAGCGGGAGATCGATGGGATCGACGGAGCTCAGGTCCACCGGGTTGTTGAAGGCGCTGCGGACCGCGACGGAGAAATCGACCAGGTCGGCGGGCACTCCGCCCGTCGGCCCTTCTCCCGTTCCCCCGCCCGTCCCCTTGTTGGCGGGCTTCATGTTAAAGGCCAGCAGGATCACGAAGAAGCCCATCATCAAGGTGACGTTATCGGCGAAGGAGATGAGCCATTCCGGAGCGCCTTCGCGGTGCTCGTGCGTGTCACCGTGTCCGGGTCCGCCGCCCCCGGGTCCGCGTGACGTTCCCCTGGTCTCCTGCTTTTCCTTTTCGGACATCGCTACCCCCGCGCGGGCTGCTCGTGTCTAGGCGGCCACCTTCATCTTGTCGCGGTTCGAGTACGGGATGAAGGTGATCATCTTCTTCAGCGTGACCCGCGGATTATCGCCCGATTGCAGCGACGGCAGCCCTTGCAGCATCATCTCCCCGTTGATGATCTCCTCCGAGGACCGCAACGCCAGTTTGTCCCCGGGCATGGCCATCAGAATAACGCTGATGGTGCCGCCGATGACCATCACCATGCCCTTCTCGGAGTAAAACATGGCCCAGTGCCCGTGCGAACCGCGGTACCCGACCCACAGGCACGCGCCCACGCCCAGAAGCGAACCAATGAAGCTGGCTTTGTCCATGCCCCGCCTGCCTTTCGACCCGATCGCCGGGGTCCCCGGCGGACCGGATGCTCGAGGATGCTAGACGCTCCGATTCATCGGTGGATGACTACGGGTCTAAAGCTGTGCTATTCCCCGAAAGCGGCTTTGCTGTAACCTATAATCCCGACGGCCGCGGAGCCCGACCGCCCGACCACGGCGGCGCCGCGGACCCGGACCCTGGAGCGGCTCATCATGGACCTCAACCGGCTGACCCAAAAATCGCAGGAGGCCCTCTCCGAGGCACAGAACCAGGCCGTCACTATGGGACATACCGAGGCTGACGGCGAGCATCTGCTGCTCGCTTTGATCCAACAGGCTGACGGCCTGGTGCCGCGCTTGTTACACAAGATGGACGTGCGCGTCGAAGACCTCACCGCGGCCCTCAAGACGGAGTTGGAGAGACGTCCGCGCCTGTCCGGTCCGGGAATCGAGCCCGGCAAGATTTATCTCTCCCAGCGCCTTTCGCAGTTATTGGTCGACGCGGAGAAGGAGGCCCGCCGCCTCCAGGATGAATACGTCTCGGTTGAGCACCTGCTGATGGGGCTGGCCCACGAGGACGGCTCCACCGCCGCCGGTCGGCTGCTCAAGCGTTATGGCGTCACCCCCGACCGTTTTCTGGCGGCGCTGACCGAGGTTCGCGGCCACCAGCGCGTGCAGAGCGCCCACCCCGAAGCCACCTACGAGGCCCTGCAACGCTACGGGCGCGACTTGGTACAGATGGTCCGCAGCGGCAAGCTCGATCCGGTCATCGGCCGTGACGAGGAAATCCGTCGTGTCATCCGCATCCTCAGTCGCAAGACCAAGAACAACCCCGTGCTCATCGGCGAGCCGGGCGTGGGCAAGACCGCCATCGCCGAGGGCCTCGCTCATCGTATCGTCCGCGGCGACGTCCCCGAGGGGCTCAAGGACAAGACCATCTTCGCCCTCGACATGGGCGCTCTCATCGCCGGGGCCAAGTATCGCGGCGAGTTCGAGGAACGCCTCAAGGCCGTCCTCAACGAAATCAAGGAGAGCGACGGCCGCGTCATCCTCTTCATCGACGAACTGCACACCATCGTCGGGGCCGGCAAGGCCGAAGGCGCCATCGACGCCGGCAACATGCTCAAGCCCATGCTCGCCCGCGGCGAACTGCACTGCATCGGCGCCACGACGCTCGACGAATACCGCAAGCACGTCGAGAAGGACGGGGCGCTGGAGCGGCGGTTCCAGACGGTGCTGGTGGACCCGCCCGGCGTCGAGG
>JBGPAW010000473.1:0-2831 GCA_041480905.1 Phycisphaerae bacterium | reverse complement strand
GCGCGAGAAGGCGACCGAGCCGAACGAGTTCGTCGAACGGCACATCGCGCAGTTCCCGGAGGCCGCCAACCGCGTCGGCATGGTGAAGAGCCAGTGGTGCAGCGGGTGCCACGACCCGGCCCTGATGCTCTCGGGCCGGATGCGCAGCCCGATCGATCGGACGACCGCGGAGGCCCAGGCCGGGCTGACCTGCCTGGCCTGCCACGCGATCGACGAGATTCACAACCGCACGGGGAACGGCAACTACAACATCGCCGACGAGCAGGAAGACCCGTATCTGTTCGCCGACGCCCAGCCGGGGACGCTGGCGGCGTTTCTGCACGACACCGCCGTCAAGGCCAAGCCCACGGTACACAAGCGGCAGATGCTCAAGCCGTTCTTCCGCACGGGTGAATTCTGTGGTGCCTGCCACAAAGTCAGCCTCCAGGAGCCGGTGAACAACTACCGCTGGTTCCGGGGGCAGAACGAGTTCGACAACTGGCACGACAGCGGCGTCGCCCAGAACGCGTCGAGGACGTTTTATCTGCCCCCCATCAAGAAACAGTGCCAGGACTGCCACATGCCGCGGGAGGCGGCGCCGCTGGGCGACGTGTCGGCCAAGAACGGCACGATCCGCTCGCACCGGTTCGTGGCGATCAATACGGCGCTGCCGTTCGTCCGCGGCGACCAGGAGACCATCAAGCGGATCGAGGCGTTCCTCCGCGACGAGAAGCTCCGGGTGGACATCTTCGCCGTCACCCGCGAAGGTGAAGAAGAGCCGATCATGGCGGTCAATCACGCCCAGCCGACGGTGACCGCCGGAGAGCGCGTCCGCGTGGACGTGGTGGTGCGGAACAAAGGCGTCGGCCACACGTTCCCCGGCGGGACGAACGATTCCAACGAGGGCTGGCTGGAGTTCACGGTGGCCGACGCGGACGGAAACCAGGTGTTCATCAGCGGGGCGGTCCAGGAAGACGGGCACCTGGACCCCTACGCCCACGTGTTCAAGGCGTTGATCCTGGATAAGAACGGCCAGCCGATCCACCGGCGGAATGCCCAGGACATTCACGTGATGGTGTATGCCAACGTAATCGGTCCGGGCACGGCGGACGTGGCCCGTTACGAATTCGTGGTGCCGCCGGAGATGGCGGGCAAGTCGGTCGAACTGAAGGCCCGGCTGCTCTGGAGGAAGTTCGACCGCGACTACACCGAGTTCGCCTACCGCGCGAACGCGGGGGCGTTCAAGCGGTTCCACGACGTTCCCGACTTGCCCATCACGGAGATTGCCGCCGACCGCGTGGCGCTGACCGTGGCTGAGCCGGGTGCGGCGGTTCCTCAGCCGAGTTATGTAGGTGATCCCGCGGAGTGGGTGCGTTACAACGACTACGGCATCGCCATGCTGCTGGACGGGGACACGCGGCACGCGGAGCCGGCCTTCGCCCGGGTGGCGGCCCTGCAACCCCAACGCTGGGACGGACCGCTGAACTTGGCCAAGACGACGTTTCAGGACGGCAATCTGGAAAAGGCGTACACCCATCTGCGCGAATGCGAGCGCATCGAGCCGGGCAACGCCCAGGTCGCCTGGGTCTGGGGCCTGGTGTTGCAGGAAGACGGCCGTTACGCGGAGGCCGCGTTGGCCTATCGCCGAGTCCTCGAGGCGTTCCCCGAAGATCGAGCCACGTGGCGAAACCTGGGACGGACCTACTATCTCGATCAGCAGTACGAGCGAGCCTTGGAGGCCTTCCAGGAAGTGCTCAAGATCGACCCGGAGGACCGCATCGCCTACTACCACGCGATGCTCTGCTACCGGGCCATGGGACGCACCCAGGAAGCTCAGATGGCGGAGGCGGCCTACGAGATTTACAAGCTGGACGACTCGGCTCAGGAGATCACCCGCACTTTCCGTCTCGCCGATGCCGGTGCCAACCTGGAGTCGCAGTCGATCCACGTGCACGGTTTGGGCGAGTTGTTTCGCGGACACTCAGACTCGGCTTTTGCTTTATCGCCTCGGGACCACCCATGAGCACACGCATGACACAGCCTTGGCCGCCACTCCACAGGGCTACTGATGAAGGGTACCTGCCGCGACAACCCCGTATCCGAGCCCCAAGCGCTAGCGCGGGGTCCGATCTCGGATAGCGTACGTTGCACAAGACCCGTCGCTGGCGCTCCGGGCTCGGATCATGGATACCCACTCGGGGAAGCGTCGGCGCGGTGCAGCAGTAGAGCTTGAGACAATGGGAGCAACCATGTCGAAGAAAAGGCAACGTATGTCGGGGTCGCGAAGTCTCCCCAGCGCGAGCATGATCCTGATGTTGGCAACGGCTCTTCTGCTCAGGGGCTGCAAGGAGAAACCGATCCCGCCCCAGCCTCACGAGGCGGACTACGCCAAACCTGCCGCGTATACGGCGGTCGAGACCGCCCGGGAACGGGTGTCTATCCGCTTCACCGACATCACGCGGGCCGCGGGCATCGCCTTCACCCACCAGACCGGCGCGTTCGGCAGCAAATTGATGCCCGAGACCATGGGCAGCGGGGGCGGCTTCCTGGATTACGACGGCGACGGCCGCCCGGACGTTTTTCTGGTCAACAGTTGCCCGTGGAAGGGGCACGAGACCGACGGTCCGCCTGCGCGCCTGTGCCTCTACCGCAACGTGGACGGCAGCCGGTTCGAGGACGTCACCGCTTCCGTGGGACTGGACCTGAGCCTCTATGGCATGGGCTGCGCGTTCGCCGACTACGATGCCGACGGAGACACGGACCTCTACGTGACGGCGGTGGGTGAGAACAGACTCTTCCGCAACGATGGCGGTCACTTCACCGACGTGACCGCGGAAACGGGTGTAACCGGG
>JBGPAW010000472.1:0-2839 GCA_041480905.1 Phycisphaerae bacterium | reverse complement strand
GGAGCGGTCTCCGACCGCGACCCAGGGTCCCTCGGCCCCTGCCGGGGCGGGGTAGCCGGTGAGTCCCGTTTCCACGGGTTCCGCCGCGACCTGCGGCTGCGCCGCACGTCGCGGCTCCACCCGTGGCTACGGTCTTCTGCCCCATTCGGGGCAGAACGACATCTGCCCGGCTGGGGCGTTTGCATGAATCATTATGCGGTTCTACTTGGCCCGACTGGGACAGGCTGAGGCCCCGGCGATCGTCCAGGCCGCCGGCGGGAACGCCTGCTTTGCCTATGACGAGTTTTTCTCCGGCATCGACAGCCCACACACCGAGCGGGCCTACCGCAACGCCGTGCACCGGTTCCTCGCGTGGTGCGAGGAGCGGGGCCTCGCGCTGAACCAAGTCCGGCCGTCCGACGTGGGCGACTACATCAAGAAGCTCGCCAAGGAGACCGGCGAGCCGTCCTCTTCACCGACCAAGCCCTCGACGACGAGGACGAAGATCGGGACGATTACGACGACTGACCTCCGCTGCGTTTCCGGCCCCCCACCTCCCCCACGCCCACATCCCGCCTGAGACCCTGCATCTTGCCTCCGGGACCGTTTCCGCGGTATTTACGGGAACTTGGCGTGGTCAGGCATGATTGCGCTTGACTTTTGTTCTGAAATTTACGAACATACCGGAGGCGGCTATGCCGCGTGTTGAGGTTGTCTTTTTCAAGGAAGACGACGGTTCGGTCCCAATGCGGACCTGGCTCGACGGTATCCCGAAGAAGGCTCAGGCCAAGTGCCTGGCCCGGTTGAAACGCCTGGAGGAACTCGGACATGAACTCCGTCGGCCAGAGGCCGACTACTTGCGAGACGAGATTTACGAGCTTCGCGTCGGCCTTCAGGGCAGCAACTATCGGATGCTCTACTTCTTTTACCGCCAGACCGCCGCCGTCGTCTCGCACGGCTTGGTAAAAGAGCGAACCGTTCCGCCAGGAGAAATCGACCTCGCCGTCCAGCGAAAGAAGAAGTTCGAGAAAGACCCCAAGGCGCACTCGGAGTGATGAACATGGCCAAGAAGAAGAACCCTTTCCGGTCGAAGTCGCTAAAAGCGGCCTACGATCGCTACATCGGCGACGACCCCGACCAGCAGGCGGCCTTTGAAGAAGAACTCGCCAACGCCGAAGTGGCGCAGAAGATTTACGACCTTCGCACCAAGGCCGGCCTCTCCCAGCGAGCTCTTGCGAAACTGGTCGGGACAACCGCTTCCGTAATCTGCCAACTGGAAAGTTCGGACTACAAAGGGCACTCGCTTTCCATGCTTCGCCGCATCGCGGCGGCGCTGCACAAACGCGTCGAGATTCGCTTCGTGCCCGTCAAACGCAAGCTCCTGCCGGCTTGAGGTCCTGTGCTTCCCCAAACGGTCGCACCATCCGCCGCCGCCAGGGCGCGCACTCAATCGGCACGCGCTCGTACCCGGCCGCCTGCCGGGCACGGTTCACGGCCCGCCAGGTGTCGATCACGGGCCGCTCAGCAGGTTGACCAACGCGCCGAAGTCCGCCAGATCGATCATGCCGTCACTGCCGACGAGGTTCCCCGCGAAACACGACGGGCCGGCCAGTTGCCCGAAGCACGCCTGGAAGGCCGCGAAGTCGGGCAAGTCGACGTCGCCGTCGGAATCGAAATCGCCGTGGCCATAAGGCCGACACACTTGCGCGCCTTCATCGCACCACGTGCCCACGCACGGGTTCGTGCCAGCCTGACACGCCCCGCCCGCGCAGAGTTCTGCGCCGTTGCAGAAAACGGCATCATCGCACTGGCTGCTGTTCAGACAGTCGACGCAGGCATCGCTGCTCTCATCGCAAAACTGCCCCGGGCAGGGGTCGCCGCCGGGCTGGCAACCCAGCGTGGCGTGGCACGTTTCGGCGCCGTCACAAAACAGGCCGTTGTCGCACAGAGCGCTGTTCGGTATGTGGTCGCAGGAGTCCGTCGTTTCGTTGCAGGAGTCCGCCGTGCAGCTCACATTGTCGTTGCAGTTGACCGGCGTACCGGGCTGGCACGTACCGGTCACGCACGTCTCGGCGCCGTTGCAGAAGACCCCATCGTCGCATTGGCCGTTCGAGGTGCACTCCGGGGTGGTGACCAGTCGCAAATCCATCGCGATCGGCAGGTGATCGGACGTGCTCGTCGGTAACGTGTCACCGGCCTGCAAACCGGCGGCGGCCAGCGCCGCGGGCGTCATGGTGTCCGAGTTGAGGATGAAACTGTGCGCCACGGTGAGGACGCTATCGGTGTAGAACATCCGATCGAGCGGCGAGGGCGGGAACGATTGGCTGCCCTGCCAGGTGAAATTGTCGCCGGTAAAGGGGTCGAGCGGGTTGAGGTTGGTGAGGTCGGAAACGTCCCAGTCGCCCTTCACGTCCGGGCCATACTGGCTTTCCTGCTGAATGTTGCCGGTGATCAGCGTGTTTTCCGGTTGCGGTCCGCCGACGAGGTTGAAGTCGCCGAGCGCGATCATCGGCGTGTTGGCCGGAAGCGAGACGTTGTTGCCCGACGGGCGGGACACGCCGCGAGCATCCCCCAGCCAATTGGCGATGGCATCGGCGCTGTCCTGGCGACTGGCGTCTTCCGAGCCGCCCGGATTGCCGCAACACTTGAAGTGTACGCCCAGCAGATAAACGTCGAGGGGGTAATCGGCGTTGGGCAGGTCCGCCAACGCCAGCGTGACCCCCCGCGTCGATGAGGCCGGGATTGTGTCCGTGCGGGTCATCGTCAGGGGATAGCGCGAGGCCAGTACGTTCCGCGTGCCGCCGAGCAGGCCGAAGTAGATCTGCCACGATCCATTCGGGATCGGCAGGATGCTGTTCAG
>JBGPAW010000471.1:0-2842 GCA_041480905.1 Phycisphaerae bacterium | reverse complement strand
GTTGATTGCGGTCGTCGGGCTGATCGCGGGCGTATTCGGCCTGAACCGATTACGCACGCGCGAGCCGAGTCAATCGTTGTTACACGTAGCGGCCACCGACCCCTTACCCGTCACGGTCACCCAACCGCAGCGTCAGTCGATCGTGCGCACGGTGCAGGCCCCCGGCGACATCGAGGCCGTGCTCGAGGTGGAAATCCGCTCGGAGATTCCCGCCAAGATCGAGGAAATGCCGGTCGAGGAAGGGGACACCGTCAAGGCCGGGCAACTGCTGTGCCGGCTTAACGACGACGAGTTCGGGGCCCTGGTCGAGTCCGGCGACGCAAGCACGGCCCGGCTGCGCGCGGTGATTCGCCAGGCCGATGCCGACCTGGAAAAGTGCCGGCGTGACTGGGCCCGCCAGGAACGGCTCGAGCAAGTCCACGCGACCAGCGACAGCGAACTGGCTGATTACCGGACCCTGCTGACCAAATCGGAGGCCGCCGTCGAAGTGGGCAAACACCAATTGGCCGAGGCCGAGGCCATGCTGCGGCGGGCTCACGAAAACCTCAAGAAGACGATCATCACGTCGCCGATCGACGGAGTGATCTCGAAGGTGCAGGCCAAGCCGGGCGAAGTCGTCGTCACCGGTACGATGAACAACCCCGGCACGGTGATCATGGCGATTACCGACCTGTCGCAGATGCAGGTCAAGGCGCGGGTTGATGAGACCGACGTGCCGCTGGTCAAGCCGGACCAGGCGGTGGACATCTTCCTGCCCTCGGAGCCGCAACGGGCCATTCCCGGGCGCGTGCTGCGCGTCGCCGCGGCGGGCACCAAGCCGCTGGGCCGCGACGTGGTCACCTTCGAAACGCTGATCCTGGTCGAGTCGGACGACCCGGCCATCAAACCGGGCATGACCGCCAACGTGGAGATCGAAGTGGCCCGCAAGGACGACGTGGTCACGGTCCCGGTACAGGCGGTGGTTTACCGCAAGCGCAAGGACCTGCCCGAGAAGCTGGTGGAGGAGTTCGACCGCCGGCAAGCCGAGTTGGGCCTCACCCAGCGGCAAAGCCGGGCCCAATATCTGACGGTGGTGTTCTCCAAGGACGAAGGCTTGGCCCGGCCGCACGTGGTGCGGACCGGCATCGCGGATGAGACGCACGTCGAGTTGGTGGAGGGCATCGCCGCCGGCGACGAGATCATCATCGGTCCGTACCGCAGCCTCGACCAGCTTAAGGACGGCACGGCCGTCAAGATCGAGGAGCCCAAGACCGGCGACAAGAAGGCCGGCGAGGAAGCGAAGCTCGCCGAGAAGCCAAAGGAAAAGACCGAGCACGGGGCGCGGGACAACGAAGTGGCCAAGGCGCAATGAACGGACGCGCCGATGAGGTACGACATGCGGCTTGTCGGCCAGGAACGACTACTAACTCTACAGTCCCGGAGGGACGGTGGAATAAAGCCCAGGGCGAGCGGAGCGAGCCCTGGGTCACGGGCTGCGCCCCCTTCTGCGAGCCCCCATCGGGGGCGACGGAGCCGTTCGCAGATTGACCCTGCCTTCCGCCGCCCCCGTTCGGGGGCTGGGAATGATGGCACCAGGCTATCCCAGGGCTCGCTCCGCTCGCCCTGGGCTGTATTCCGGCGCCCCTTGCAGGGGCTAGACGGGCGACTGCATTCTTGCCATTGGTCCCATAACCCTTCGCCGGTGGGACGAGCAGGATAACCAACGTGCGATGACCCACGACCCTGAAACAACGCTGACGCTTCCTCAGCCGGTGGCAACAGCCGGCACCCCCGTCCTCGGCGTCGATGGCGTCCCGCTCATCAGCCTGCGGGACATCACCAAGGTGTACCGCGTGGGGCCGGAGCGGGTGCATGCTCTGGCGGGCATCACGCTTGATATGCAGCCCAACGAGTACGTGGCGATCATGGGGGCGAGCGGATCGGGCAAGAGCACCCTGCTGAACATCCTGGGCTGTCTGGACATACCGACCGCCGGTACGTACCACCTGCGTGGGGCTGACGTCTCGAAGCTGTCGCAGTCGCGGCTGGCCCGCATTCGGGGGGAGCAGATCGGTTTTGTCTTTCAGTCGTTCGAGCTGCTGCCGCGGACGACGGCGCTGAAGAACGTGGAGTTGCCGCTGGCCTACACGCACGCGGCGCACCGCCGCAAACGCGCCCGGGCCGCTCTAGCACGGGTCGGCCTCACCGATCGAGCCCATCATCATCCCAATCAGCTCTCCGGCGGGGAGAAACAACGCGTCGCCATCGCTCGGGCCTTGGTCCAGCAGCCGGCCATCATCCTGGCCGACGAGCCGACCGGCAACCTGGACAGCGTCACCGGCGAGGAGATCATGGACGTGTTCGATTCGCTCCACGCCGACGGCCAGACCATCATCGTCGTCACCCATGAACAGGACATCGCCCGCCGCTGCCGGCGAACCATCAAGCTGCACGACGGGCGGATCGAGTCAGATGTGCGGAAGTAGCTCTCAGCTCGACTTTTGGCTCTCCTCCAGATTCGACCCCCCGAGCCTCCCAGGAGCGAAAGGACCCAGGAGGTGTGGGGAGGGTTCCGTCGCCCCTCCGGGGCTCAGGTTGTGGCGCGGACGGTTACCCAGGGCTAGCGCCCTGGGCTACCCTATGCCGCCCCTGACGGGGCTGGAAAAGCCACGAGTACAGATACGGGACACGAACCGGCTCAGCGCCCACTTTCCGGCCAACTCTTGGGGAAGAGAGCCCGGCTTTTCGAGTTTTCGACTTTCGACGTTTCGACTTTTCGACGTCTCCACCGCAACCCGCAATCCGCAATCCGTAATTAGTCCTGCTAGTGCAGTCAGTCACGCTGATCGCATCTTATCCGAAC
>JBGPAW010000470.1:0-2843 GCA_041480905.1 Phycisphaerae bacterium | reverse complement strand
TGGCGATTGCCGTTATCGGTGGCTTTTTGGTTGCCTTGCCTTTATTATTAATTGTATTTCCTTCACTTTTAAGACTATATGTAAAGCTGGCGCAGCCTTCATAAATTGGGAAGTAGCCTGTAACTCACTGGTCCTTGAGGCTGTCCTCGATGGAACGGTGACACTTCAGGCACAGCGCCCGACTCGGCCCGAGCAGCAGCGCGGGCTGGTCCGCGGCGTGGGGGTGGTGACAAGCCGTGCAGTCGCCCGCCGCCACCGGCCCGTGCAGATACCGGAGGTCCTTGGTGATCTCTTCGTGGCAGTCTCCGCAGACCTCGGCGACCGTAGGCCGCGGCAGCAGGTGCCGGTTCGCGCTGCCGTGCGGGTCGTGGCACACCGTACACGAACCCTGGGCGACGGGGTCGTGCTTGTTCTTGCCGGCCGGAGCGTCGTGACACCCGAAACACAGTTCCGCGCCCTCCGCAGTGAGTTTGAAGCGATGGGCTTCTTTGTTCGTCGCTTCGTGGCACACGTCACACGTCCCGCCGGCTGCCGGATCATGTTTCACGGCACGCTGCACCAATCCGGTATGGCAGCCGGCGTCCGTACACGAACCGGCGTAATCGGGCGGGGGGATACGGTCGGCCCGCGCCTCGCCCAAAGCCGGCGCCCAGACCAGGACCAGACACGCGAGAGCGGTCACGGGTGTGCTCCTCCGGGTTGGGTCTCCGGCGAAACTCGCTCGCGGGCGGCGAAGGTGACGACCATCGGCCCGCCCGGCGTCGGAATGATCCGCTGCTGGTTCAAGCCCAGCCAAAGGGCCCGCGACGGTCCCGACTCCTCCAGGGTTTCCAACTGCAGCGCCGGCGTCCCGCCCGGGCCCTCCGCCGGAACGTAAGTCTCCACCAACACCCCACGGGGAACGAACTGCGCCAGATGAAAAGTGTATTGCGACGGTTCGACCTTGATCTTCTGGTCCAGCAGGAGGGCTTGCGCGCGGACTGCGCCCCGGTACCGCGTCCACGCCTCGTGGGCGGCCTGCCCGACCGTGACCACCACGAAGTCCGGCGTCGTGTTCGGGACCTCGACTGGACAATCCAGCGCGATGCGGAAAGGCAGGCTTTCGCCCGCTCCCATCTTGAAATCCGGGAACTTGCCGAAGACCCAACGCTCTTCCCGGCGCCCTTCCGCCGTCAACTCCACTTGCACCGCCGGGTTCAACCGTTGGTCGGACCGGTTGATCGGCTGCTTGGTTTTTTCGTCGAAGGCGAAGTGGGGATAAAACTCCCGCACGCGGATGGTGCAGCCCAGGTCCTCCAGCTCGTGGGCCTCGCCGGCCCGCCCGGGCAGCTCCCGCACCGCCCCGCCGCTGGCGCGCCCGACGATCACCTTGGGCTCGCGGGTCAACTCCTCCTGAAACTGCCGGAACAGGATGTCCCTTTGGGCGGCGTTTTCCACCGTCATGTAGCGCCACGTGCCGATGAAGCTCACCACCCGGTTCCGCTCCATGTCTCCCGCCACCAACCAGCGCTCCAGCGACTGGGTCGGCCCGACGATGGCCAATTGGACGGCCGACTCGCCCGGCCCGCTCTCCGCCTCGGTCACCTTCTGCTCCAGCCGCGCCTGCGGCAGGTAGCGCTTCAGCCGCACCCGCGGCGCCGGGGCGGGCAACGCCACCGGCTGATTCAGTTCGGCGGCGTCCGTCGGCGAGGGCAGTTCCAACGGCACCTCCGTCACGCTCGGTTCGCCTTTCGTGTCCAAACGGAATTGCACGGAATACGCTTGGGACGGCATAGGGGGATGGACACCGTGCCCGGGTGGTGGTTCGCCCAGCCCGACGGCGGGCAACACGGTCATCCAGGTGAACCCCAAAGCCCGGTTGAGCCGTTTCATGCCTCAAACCTCCCGCGAAAGCGAATACCGCCAACTCCCTCTTCGTGTCTTGGTGCCTTTGTGGCGTATAACCCGAACTGGCCGTTATCGGGTCGCGGCGGGTTCGCCCAGCGCCTTGGCGATGCCCAGCTCCTCCATCTTGCGATAAAGGCTGGAGAGCCCGATGCCCAGCGTCTCGGCCGCCGCCACCTTGTTGCCGCCGCGCGCGGCGAGCACCTTGATCAGGTGCTGTCTCTCGAACTCGCGGGTCGCCTCGCGCAGGTTCGGGGAGCCGCCCGGAGTGGGCATGGAGGGGCCGGTGGTGATGGACAACTCCTTGAGCGTCACGCGCCGATCGCCCGCGAAAATGAGCGCTCTTTCGATCACGTTTTCCAGTTCGCGCACGTTGCCGCGCCACGGGTGCGCACACAGGGCCTCCACCGCGTCCGGGGTGAAACCGGGGCAGTTGCTGTTCAACTCGCGATTATACTTTTGCACAAAGTGGTCGAGGAGCAGGGGAATGTCCTCGGTCCGCTCCCGCAGCGGGGGCAGGGTGAGGCGGATCACGTTCAAGCGATAGTACAGGTCCTCCCGGAAATCCCCGTCCTCGATGGCCTGCTCCAGGTCGCGGTTGGTGGCCGCCATGACGCGGATGCTCACGGGGCGAGGTCGGCTTTCTCCCACCCGCGTCACCGCCTTCTTTTCGATCACGCGCAGCAGGACCGCCTGGCTGGCCAACGGAAAGTTCCCGATCTCGTCCAGAAAGAGCGTCCCCCCGTCGGCCGCTTCAAAGTAGCCGGCGTGGTCCGCCTCCGCCCCGGTGAACGCCCCGCGGCGGTACCCGAACAGCTCGCTCTCCACCAGGGTGTCGGTCAAGCCCCCGCAGTTCACCGCGATGAAGGGCTTGTCCCGGGTGATGCCGCTGTAGTGCAGGGCCCGGGCCAACACCTCCTTACCCGTCCCGCTCTCTCCGCAGATGAGCACGTTGCTCA
>JBGPAW010000469.1:0-2843 GCA_041480905.1 Phycisphaerae bacterium | reverse complement strand
GCGGCGGCGATGGCGGAGTTTACCACGCCGATGATGGCCAGGGCAAATAACGCCCCGTGGAAGCCGTGGGTGGTGCCCGCCGAGAACGCACCGGCGAAAATGTAGACCTTGGCGAGGAAACCCGCAGTGGGGGGAAAGCCCATCAGGCTGAACAGGCAGACGGCCATCGCCAGCGCTGCCGCCGGCCGGCGGACGCTCAACCCGTGCAGGTCGCGGACATGCTCGGCTGGGCCGTCCTTGGTCTGGAGGGCGGCGAGCACCGCGAAAGCGCCAAGGTTCATCACGCCATAGATGGCGATGTAAAACAAGAGAGCGGCGAGGCCGTCGCGCATGGGGCCGCCGCCGCCAAGGCTATCGCCCATCAGGCCGGTGCCGAGCTTGGGCCCGACCAACAGGCCGATGAGCATGTACCCCGTGTGCGCGATGCTGGAGTACGCCAGAATACGCTTGACGTTGGATTGCAGCAGGGCCAGCACGTTGCCCACGGTCATCGAAAGGGCCGCTACGACCCACAGCACCCACATCACCGACGTGGGCAACTGCCAATTCCATGCGCTCAACACCTGGATCAGGCCGACAAAGCCGGCCAGCTTGGGCAGGAAGCTCAGCAAGGCACTGATCGGCGAGGCCGCTCCCTCATACACGTCGGGCGCGTAGACGTGAAAAGGCACCGCCGCGGTCTTGAAAAAGAAGCCGCTCATGGCCAGGAGCAGGCCGATCACGGCGTACGGTGCGGCGGCCCCGGAGGGGTGAGCTCGGAAGTAGGCGAAGACGGAATGGGGGCTCCCGCCGCGCAGCACCGTGGTACCACTGACGCCGTAGAGGAAGCTGAAACCGTACACCATCAACGCGGCGGCCAGCGCCCCGAGAAAGAAGTACTTGACGCCGGCTTCGGCGGCCCGGCCGTCGAGGCGGCTTAAGGCCACCAACACGTAGGTGGGCACGCTGACCAGCTCGATGGCGAAAAAGAGCACCACCAGATCATTGCTCGCCGCCGTCAGCAACAAACCGGCGATCGCGAACAGAATCATGGCGAAGAATTCACATCGTTCCGCGCCTTCGGGGACATACCAGTTGACCAGCAGAATGAGCACGCCCATCCCCAGCCCGATCAACCGGACGTAGTGCGTCAAGGGGGTAATCAGCAGCCCGGGGAGTTCGACCGGCGTCTTCGGCTCGCCGTGGAGGATCGTCACTCCCAGCGCCGCCAGCAGTGTGACCAAGGCGAGCACCGGCGCCGCCCTCCCGGGTGCTTCATCCCTTTCCGCCCGGACCAACAGCGCTATTGATGCCCCGACGAAAAGAATGATTTCGGGCAACAGGTGATGGAAGTAGTCAGCGGCGTTCATGGGGCACCCGACACCGTCTCCGAAGAGGGGGCGAGGTACAGCATAGGGTATCGTACGTAGGGTGCGGCCAGAGGTCTTGGCATGTCGGGAGGGCGAGGTTCCCGCCGAGCCGTGCGCTCCGGCTCGCCAGGAGGCTCGCCCTCCCTGTCGCCAAGGTCTCCGGGCACACCCTCGCTAAACACGTACGAGAGGATCGTCTCTCCGTGCCGCCCGTCCGTCAGAGCAAGGCGCGCGTCACCTGTTGGCTTGAGCAGACGCTCTCGCAGGATGTTGGTGACACCTGCGGTTTCGATCTCCCGCAACATCGGCTTAGGCCACACGCCGATCAACAGGCACGCCAGGGCAATCGGAGCCAGGATGCCGATTTCGCGTCTGGTCAGATCTACGGTCAGCCCGCGACTGGTGTCGGGAGTATGCTCCGGCTCCTTCAGCGGACCGAACAGCACGCGTTGGCACATCCACAGCATGTAGACAGCGCCGAGGATGATACCCGTAGCGGCGGGTATGGCGTAGCCGAAGCCCAGCGGTCCGGGCACGAGACCGTCGCGGCTCGCCGCGGAGGTGGCGGTGCCGAGCAGAACGAGGAACTCGCCGACGAAACCGTTCAGGCCGGGCAGACCGATGCTGCTCAGCGTAAAGACGATGAGGAAGAAGGCGAGCCAGGGCATCCGCCGGGCGAGCCCGCCGAGAGCCTTGATGTCGCGGGTGTGATAGCGCTCGTAGATCATGCCGACCACGAGGAACAAGGCTCCGGTGGAAAGCCCGTGGTTGACCATGTACAGGACGGCGCCGTTCAGGCCGGCGAGCTTGAGGCTGAACATCCCCAACATGCAAAAGCCCAGGTGGGAGACCGAGGAGTAAGCCACAAGTTTCTTGACGTCGTCCTGCACCCAGGCCGCCAGGGCGGCATAGATGATGCCGATGATGGCCAACACGGCCATGAAGGGCGCCCAGGCGACCACGCCCTGGGGCAGCAAGGGAAGGGACAGCCGGCAAAAACCGTAGGTGCCCAGCTTGAGCAGCACGCCGGCAAGAATGACGCTGCCCGCCGTCGGCGCTTCGGTGTGGGCCAGCGGCAGCCAGGTGTGCAGCGGGAACAGCGGCACCTTGATGGCGAAACCGGCGGCGAACGCGCCGAACAGCCACCACTGCACGTTGGCCGGCATCACGCCGGAACGGGCTAAAGCGGTCAGCTTGGAGATGTCCAAGGTGAACTCGCGGTGCTCGCCGCGGGTGTAGGCGAAGTAGGCGATGTAGAGCACCCCGGCGAAGGTCAGGACGCTGCCGGCCACGGTATAGATGAAGAACTTGTTGGCCGCCCGCCGCCGTTCCGGCCCGCCCCAAATCCCAATCAGGAAGAACAACGGGACCAGGGTGAACTCGAAGAACACGTAGAAGAGCAGCAGGTCGAGGGCGCAGAAGACGCCCATCATGCCGGTCTGGAGCAGCAGCATCAGGACGTAGTACTCGCGGACGCGCTCCTGGATGGCGGAG
>JBGPAW010000468.1:0-2848 GCA_041480905.1 Phycisphaerae bacterium | reverse complement strand
TGACCCATGCTGCACCTTTACTGCACCACCGATTCCGTGTTCGTCCAGAACGGACGCGTGCTCCACCCCGACGGCTCCCGCGACTGTTGGATCGTCGATCCGGGTCTGCCGCCGATGGTGAAAAACATGATCGGGTACATCCGGGACCACGATCTGGCACCCGCCGCCATCATCCTGACCCACGCCCACGCGGACCACTTCGCCGGACTGGACGACGCCCGGGCGGCCTTTCCCGCCGCTGCGGTCTACCTGGCCCGGGAAGAGCATCATTTTCTGACCGACGCCGACGCCAACCTCTCCGCCCCGTTCGGCATCGCCCACACGGTCGCCGGAGAAGGCGTGGGCGATCTTGCCGACGGTGTGGTCCTTCATCTGGGGGACACCGCTTGGCGGGTCCTGGACACCTCCGGCCATTCGCCCGGCGGGCGCTCCCTTTACAGTGCGGCCGACCGAGTCGTGATCGTCGGCGACGCCCTCTTCGCCGGCAGCATCGGACGCACCGACTTCCCCCACAGCGACCATGCCCGGTTGATCCGCAACATCCGGGAGAACTTGCTGACCCTGCCCGACGATACCCGCGTGCTCAGCGGCCACGGCCCCGACACCACCATCGGCGTCGAACGCCGCACCAACCCGTACCTGGCGGCATGTGATTGAATCTTTGCCAGGCTCGCGGCCGCCAACCTCGGGTGGCCCAAACCGCGGCACTTCAGGGCGGATTTGTGCGGTCGGCCCACGGTGTCACGCTGCCGTTTCACGTCCCGACGCCGGCTCTGCCTTGGCAGGGCACCTTCTGACCCGCCATCAGAAGATTGTTTGACGAAACGATGTGTTTAGCGCATCATAGTGATTGAACCGATGCGGCCTCTTTTGTTACCGCCGCGGTGTGATGAAAGCAGGTCCAATCGGTCGATACACTGGGTAGCGGATGAATCGCTACGGGTGCGCAGTCGGCGCGCGCCTTCGGGCACCCGGCGCTGCCCGGGTATGAGGAGCTTGGTCATGGCACAGATCGTGATCGACCCGGTGACGCGGATCGAGGGCCACCTGAAAATCGAGGCCGTTACCGAGGGCGGCGTGGTCAAGGAGGCCCGCTGCTCCGGCATGCTGTTCCGCGGGATCGAACAGATCCTGCGCGGGCGCGACCCGCGCGACGCCCCGCAAATCACCGAGCGCATTTGCGGCGTCTGTCCGATCGCCCACGGCATGGCTTCCACCTTGGCCCTCGAGGAGGCCTTCGGTATCGCCGCCCGCGTGCCCAGCAACGGCCGCATCATCCGCAACCTGATCTTCGGCAGCAACTACCTCCAATCGCACATCCTGCACTTCTATCATCTCGGCGCCCTCGACTACGTCGACGTCACCGCCGCCGCCGGCTACAGCGGCCCCAACCGCCATCTGCGGCATGTGGCCGACTTCATCGCCCGCGGCGCCCTGGCGCCGTTCTTCCCGCGGTACGAGGGCGACTACCGTCTGTCCAAGGAGATCAATCAGGCGGCGGTGGCCCACTACGTGGAGGCGCTGAACAAGCGCCGTGAGGCCCACGAGCTGCTCAGCATCTTCGGCGGGCGCATGCCCCCCAACGTAGGCTACTTCCCTGGCGGAGCCCTCGAACAGGTCACGGTCGACAAGATCGCCCAGTTCCGCTGGAAGCTCGAACGCCTGCGGGACTTCATTGACAATTTCTACATCCCGGATGTGATCGCCGTCGCCAAAGCCTATCCCGATTACTTCGAGATCGGCAAGGGCTGCCGGCACTACCTGTCTTACGGCAACTGGGACCTGGATCAGGAGGCGGACCTCACCAAGCGCCGGCGGTTGCTGCCGAACGGTCGTTTCGACGGCAAGAGCATGAAGGTCGAGCCGTTCGACCCGAAGCAAATCCGCGAGCACTTGAAGCATTCGTGGTACAGCAGTGAAAGTGATCGGCCGCCGCTCGAGGCCCAGACCGAGGCGGACCTGAAGAAGGCCGGGGCCTATTCCTTCGTCAAGGCGCCGCGCTACAACGGGCAGGTCCACGAAGTCGGTCCCCTGTCGCGGATGCTGTTGGCCTACGGGCAGGACCATCCCGTGGCCAAGCCGCTGGTCGACGGCTTGTTGTCCCAATTGGGGGCCAAACCGGCCGCGCTCTTCTCCGTGCTCGGGCGCCACGCCGCCCGCGCCTTGGAAGCCAAGCTCGTCGCGGACGCGATGGCCGAGTGGGTGCTCCAGCTCAAACCGGGCGAGCCGAACTGCGCCACCTACGCCTTACCGGAGCAGGGCACGGGGATGGGCTTGACCGAAGCTCCGCGCGGCGCACTCGGCCATTGGATCGAGATCAAGAACGGGGTCATCGCCAATTATCAGGCCATCGTCCCCACGACCTGGAACTGTTCGCCCCGCGACGACAAAGACCAACCCGGTGCCTGCGAGCAGGCCCTGGAGGGAACCAAGGTCGAAGACGAGAAGAATCCGTTTGAGTTAGTGCGGATCGTGCGCTCCTTCGACCCGTGTCTGGCGTGTGCCATTCACGTGGTCACCCCCAAGGGCGACGAGGTCGCTCGATTTCGGGTGTTCTGAGATGCCCTCACCACCGCCCAAGTTGCTGCTCGGTATCGGCAACCTCCTGCGAGGCGATGATGGCGTCGGTGTCGAGGTCGCCGGGCAAATGGCGCGCTTGCCGTTGCCGGCTGACGTGGAAGTCTTTGACGGCGGCACGGCGGGTCTCCACTTGGCCGCGGTCATCGAAGGTCGGGAGCGGGTGGTCGTGATCGACGCCGTCCAGGCCGGCGGGCCCGCCGGTTCCGTGTATCGGTTCACACCGGAGTCACTGTCTCCCGGCGTCCGCAGCGGACTCAGTACGCACGAC
>JBGPAW010000467.1:0-2867 GCA_041480905.1 Phycisphaerae bacterium | reverse complement strand
GGCGGCCAGCACCGCCGGCGCCTCGCGGAAACTGAGCAGACCGGGCACGTACGGGAAAGTCAGCCCGCGGATGACCACGTGCTGCTCGACGACCGTTTGCGCAGCAATGTCCCACACCACCACGGCGGCGAGGCAACAGCGACCGTCATGCGAAAAGGCTACGTCCGTTCCGGCCACAAGTCGAATCGGCTGGTTGGGCTTGATCTCGCGTACGGAGGAGGCCAGCTTGATCTGGACCGCAATCGCCTGCCGGGGTGTCAGCGTCCACCGGTGAGGGATGCGTGAGATTTTCATAGTACCCGACAGTATACCCGTGAGGTGACCGCTGCGCCATACTCGGCTCCGCGTCCTTCCCGACGTGCTGTGGTCAGAACGCTACCCGGCGGTACAATCCTCTCTGATACACCCGGATGGGCATGAGGGTCAGGCTTTGTCAGACCTTGAGCTGGCCATCTGCTGTCGAGACTTGCGCAAGACCTACGATGCGCGCAAGCATCCTGTGGAAGCGCTGCGCGGGTTGAACCTGGAGGTTCGTCCCGGAGAATGTTTCGGTCTGCTCGGACCCAACGGGGCGGGGAAGACCACCACGATCGAGATTCTGGAAGGGCTGCTCGCTCCCACGGCCGGCGAGGTGGAAGTGCTCGGGATGCGCTGGGGCACGGGCGTCAACCAGGCACTGCACCGGCGGATCGGGATCACGCTGCAAGAAACCCGCTATAACGACAAGCTGACCGTCACCGAGGTGGTTACGCTGTTCCGGAGTTTCTACCGGCGCGGTTGCGCACCTGCGGACGTGATCAAAGCGGTCTCCCTCCAGGAGAAGGCCGACGCACGCATCGACAAACTATCCGGGGGTCAGCGGCAGCGTCTGGCGGTGGCCTGTGCTCTGGTTGGCGCCCCCGAGCTGCTCTTCCTCGACGAGCCGACCACCGGGCTCGATCCGCAGTCGCGGCGGGAGATCTGGCAGATCGTACGGGACCACCACGCCCGCGGCGGCACCACGCTGATCACGACCCACTACATGGACGAGGCCGAACGCTTGTGCGACCGGGTGGCTGTTGTCGATCACGGCAAGATCATCGCGCTAGGTCCGCCCGCCGAGTTGATCGCGCAGTTGGGCGGCGAACACGTCGTCGAGTTCGCCGTGAACGGGCAGGCCGACCTGCTCGATGAAAACCGCCTGGCCGGGCTCCCCTCGGTGATTTCCGCCCGCCGCGAGCGGGACGGGTATTCGCTCACGGTGGCTCAGCCGCACGTGGCCCTTCCGGTACTCTTGCGACACTTGGCCGAGCACGACGCCGAGATGAATCGGCTCACCACCCGCCACGCCAGCCTCGAAGACGTGTTCGTGACGCTCACCGGCCGACATCTGTCGGATGAAGAAACCTCCCGAGCATGAACTATCACCCGCTCCAGGAACTTCTGTGGTGCCGGTTTCGGTCGTTTTATCGCGAGCCCGAGGCCGTTTTCTGGACCTACGGCTTCCCACTGATCCTGATCGTGGGACTGGGCATTGCCTTCCGCAATCGTCCACCGGAGCACATCAAGGTGGACGTGACGGAAGGGCCGATGGCTGAGGTGGTGGCATCGGCCTTGTCCTCCTCGAAGGCGAGCGAGTTTGACGTGGCGGTCCAACCGACTCAGGTCTGCGAGGAGCGGCTGCAGCTGGGCAAGACTTCCATCGTGGTCCGCGCTGCCGACGATGGGTACACCTATCGGTACGATCCGACCCGACCCGAGGCCGCCCTCGCTCGGGCGCGCGTGGATGCGGTCCTCCAGGGGGCGGCTGGACGCCGGGACGCGGTGGCCGTCCAGGACAGCGCCGTAACCCAGCCGGGGTCGCGGTACATCGACTTTCTGGTGCCGGGGCTGTTGGGAATGAACCTGATGGGCGGCGGGATGTGGGGCATTGGGTTCGTGATCGTGGACATGCGCGTGCGCAAACTGCTCAAGCGGCTGGTGGCCAGCCCCATGCGCAAGAGCGATCTCATGTTGTCCATGGTGGGCGGGCGGATGCTGTTCACCCTGCCGGAAGTCG
This sequence comes from Phycisphaerae bacterium, assembly GCA_041480905.1. Taxonomy (GTDB): domain Bacteria; phylum Planctomycetota; class Phycisphaerae; order UBA1845; family UBA1845; genus JAAEQG01. The sequence continues at coordinate 829 of JBGPAW010000467.1, read as the reverse complement.
CGGTGGTCCTGGCCGCCGGGCTGCTGCTCTTCCGCATCGTGGTGGCCGGCAGTCTACTGAGTGTCGCAATCGTGTCACTATTCGGGGCGGTCAGTTTCGCCGGGCTGGGGCTGCTGGTGGCCTGCCGGGCTGAGCGGCTGGAGACGGTCACCGGTTTGTTGAACCTGATCATGCTGCCCATGTGGTTGTTCTCGGGCATTTTCTTTTCCTACGAGCGGTTTCCGCAGAAGCTGCTCCCGCTCATTCGGGCCTTGCCGCTCACGCAGCTCAACGACGCTTTGCGGGCGGTGATCCTGGAAGGCAAGTCGCTCCCTTCCCAGTGGTTCGCCCTGCTTTATCTGGCGACCATCGGCGTGGTGTCCTTCTTCCTGGCGTTGCGCTGGTTCCGCTGGACGTAGCTACCGCGGCCACGCTTCGGCGACCTCGATGGCCCGGAGCATGCTCTGGGCCTTGCTGAGGGTCTCGCGGTATTCGTTGGCGGGTTCGGAGTCGGCGACAATGCCCGCCCCGACCTGAGCGTAGACTTGGCGCTTGACCCCGGCCGGATCGGTAATCACCAGTGTGCGCAGGGCGATGCACGTGTCCATGTTCCCGGCGAAGTCGATGTAGCCGACGGCGCCGGCATAGGGCCCGCGGCGGGTCGGTTCGAGTTCGTCGATGATCTGCATGGCCCGAATCTTCGGCGCCCCGCTGACCGTGCCGACCGGCAGCGACGTGCGCAGGGCGTCCATCGCCGTCCGCCCGGCAGCCAGTTTGCCTGTCACCGTGCTGCTGATGTGCATGACGTGGCTGTACCGCTCCACGGCCATGAGGTTGTTCAGCTTGATGC
>JBGPAW010000466.1:0-2868 GCA_041480905.1 Phycisphaerae bacterium | reverse complement strand
GTCGTCAGCTCGCGCTGGCGCGACCGGGCCCAGCATCGACAGACCACCAACAACCAAAACGCTGATTAGGATTACGGCGAGAGAGCGCATCTAAGACCTCCTCCTTAGAGTTCCCATCCTTCACACGGGATCGCATCCCGTGCGCTCTCTCTCGCGTGGGCTCCCCACCCACCTCCCGGATTATGGGTCAATCTACCAAACCACGCATCCCAAGTCAAGCGTTTCTTAAGGAAAAAGAACTTCAGATAGCCAAGCCCGCCTCGTCGGCACAGTCCGGGGGTCATTCTAAAGTATGGATGTATAAAATGCTTCCACTCGTCAATTTTACATATCTGCTCATCCGCCGCGAGGAGGCACAAAAGCACAAAAAATGGGTTCCTTGGGCAGAAGGCAAAAGGCAAGAAGTAACAACCCCAGGCACTGCTTGTAGAGAAGGGTGGGGTGCGCGCCCGCGCACCACCGTGGTTGGTCCGCGAGCGCGGACCCTACTGGGCTTGGCGCGTGATCGAGAGAACCGCCATCCCAGCGGACGGCCAGCAACCTTCTGGCGAAGAACCGTGTCCCCGTGACGGGCACGTCCCCTGCGATACAATGTTTTTGCATCAGAGCGATGAAATTATGAGCGAAACCGCCTTTGTTCTCATCGCCGGCAGCCAACCCCGAGCGGGTCAAGCCATCGCCGACGAGCTCAAACGCGCCGGGCACGCCTGTCGGGTGGTATCCTCCGCGCGGGAGGCCGCCGAGAGCATTCGCCAACGCCCACCGGACGTGGTGGTAGCCGAATACCGCGCCGATGGCGGTCTCGACGGTGCGGAGGTGCTCCGCACCGCCAGACAGATCGCCCCCGACGCCGAAGTCCTCCTGCTGGTCGCTGAGGATGGCGAGCGTGCGGCCCGCGAGGCGGTCGCCGCCGACCGCCTCCCCCGCCCTTTCGACTACGTGGTGGAGCCGCTGGACCTCCCCGCCGTCGGGCGCAAGGTGGCGCTGGCCGCCCAGAAGGCCATCGCCGCACGCGAGAAGCGACTGCTCCGGGAAAGCAGCACGCAGGCCTTCAACTTCGCCGGATTGATCGGGCGAAGCTCCGCGCTGGCCAAGGAAATCAAACGGGTCCAGAAGGTCGCCCGCAGCAAGAGCACCGTCCTGATCGTCGGGGAAACCGGCACGGGCAAGGAACTCATCGCCGCCGCCATTCACCAGCACTCGCCGCGGGCCGGCAAGCCGTTCCAGGTCGTCAATTGTGCCGCCCTCAGCGAAACCCTGCTGGAAAGTGAACTCTTCGGGCACGTGAAAGGCGCCTTCACCGGGGCCATCGCGGACAAAAAAGGCATCCTCGAGGCCGCCGACGGCGGCACGCTTTTCCTCGACGAAATCGGGGACATGCCGCTGGCCATGCAGGCCAAGCTGCTCCGCACGCTGGAATCGGGGGAGGTCCAGCCGGTGGGAACCCACACCACCCGGCGGGTGGACGTCCGCTTCATCGCCGCCACCCACCGGGAACTGGCCGAGGCCGTCGAGCGGGGACGTTTCCGCGAGGACCTCTTCTACCGGTTGCACGCCCAGGGGGCCATTCGCCTCCCACCGCTGCGCGAACGGCGGGAGGACATCCCGCTGCTGGTTCACCACTTCATCGAGCAGACCGCCCGCGAGAATGGTTTGAACGTGGAGGGCATCACCTCCGAAGCGCTCCGCAAGCTGTCCAACTATGCTTGGCCGGGAAACGTGCGCGAGCTCCGCAACGTGGTCCAGGGTATGGTCATTGAGGCGGAACACCCCATGCTGGGGATCGAGGACCTGCCCGAGCCGTTCCGCGCGACCACCGACATCGTCCCGGTGACGGGGCCGAGCTTCGCCGGCCTGAGCATGGCCGAGGTGGAACGTCTCCACATCATCAACACCTTACGGCTGACCGAGGGCAACCGTGAAAAAGCCGCCCGCCTCCTCAAGATCAGCCCGCGCACCCTCTATCGCAAACTCCGCGAATACGGTCTAAACTAGGATTCCGTTGAACTCTCTTGTCGATAGGAGCCTGTCATGAAACGACTGCTTCCCCTGATGGTGCTGCTGGTGCTTGGGTTCGTGCCCGGTTTCGCCTGCGTCAACGCGCGGGCCCCGGACATCTACGTCAACACCGGTCCGCCCCCCGAAGAGGTCAACAGCGCCCAGGTACCGGCGACAACGACCCACGAACAGGCCCGGGCTGAACTGGAGAAGGCTTATCGTCAGATTCGCCATCTGGAATCCGAAGACCGCCGCTTGACCGAGAAGGTCAAGAAGGAGAAAGAACGCGGCGACGAGTACAAGGACAAGTACGAGCGACTCAAGAAAAAGTACGAAGACTAAGCGCCGACCTACTCAGGCGCGGGCGGCAAGGGTGGCGGTGGGTTGTCCGGCGAGGGTCGGGGTGCCTCCGCTGGCGTCGGGGGGGCTACGTCGATCAGCAGGATGTACTTGCCGGCCCGCTCAAATGTCGTCTGCTTGACGAAGCCGTCCCGCAGGCCGAAATCCTGCAGCTCATCCTCCCGAACGAGGCAATAGCGGGCACCGTGTTTGCGGAGGTCGTCGGCGCCGTCGTCCCGACGAAGAACGCGGAAACGCCGGTCGCTGTAAAAGGCTACGTCCGGTAACTCATGCCGCCCCAGGACCGTGACCTCCTCCTCCGGGGGGACAATAGCGTCGATCACCGCAGCGGGGGCGCGCATGGAGTCGGCTTGGACCCGCATCGGCCACAACACGCCCAGGACGACCGGTTTGGTCGTCAGCAAAGCGAGTAGAAGCCCCAACAGCCGCGGCGCGAGCCGGGGTGAGTCTCCCCTCAGCAGATGCCAGAGGGCAACGCCGCACCATCCCAGCCCCAGAATAGCCCATGCC
>JBGPAW010000465.1:0-2908 GCA_041480905.1 Phycisphaerae bacterium | reverse complement strand
GGTATCCCAACACGGCGTGGCAGAGCGTGGTGAACCACGAGTACGGTCACCACGTCATCGACCAAACCAGCAGCGGGCAGGGCGAGTACGGGGAGGGCATGGCGGACTGCCATAGTATGCTGCCGGTCGACGACCCGGTGCTGGGCTATGGTTTCTTTGGGGACTGCAACACCGGCCTGCGAAACGCGGAGAACAACTGCCAGTACCAGACCAGCGGGTGCTCGAGTTGCGGGAGCGAAATCCACGACTGCGGGCAACTCCTCTCGGGGTGTGTCTGGGACACGCGGCAGGAGCTGGGCGTGACCAACCCAAGCACCGCTCTGGCGATGATCTCCAGCCTGACGATCAACTCGATCCTGGTGCACACCGGGACCTCGATCAACTCGCAGATCGCCATCGATTTCCTCACCCTCGATGACGACGACGGCAACATCGACAACGGCACGCCGCACCGTACTGAAATCTGCACGGGCTTTGGCAACCACAACATGGCTTGCCCGGCGTTGGCCGTGGGCATGAGCGTCAGCCCGTCAACCAACTTGGTCTCCACCGGCCAGGTCGGCGGCCCCTTCACGCCGAGCAGCACGGTGTACACCCTCGAGAACCTGGGACCCACGGCGCCGATCAGCTACGAAGTGACCAAGACGGCAACGTGGCTGACCCTCACCAACGCGACCGGGACCCTGAACAACATCGGCAGCACCGCCCCGGTCACCGTCTCCATTAATTCCAACGCCAACTCGCTGCCCGACGGCGACTACACCGACACGCTCCACTTCACCAACCTGACCAACCACGTCGGGGACACCACCCGACAGGTCACCCTGCGAGTCGGTGTCAACGACGCCTGCCAGTATGCCAAAGTGGCGTGCCCGAACATCAACTATACCGGCAGCACGGTGGGCATGACCGTGGACGGCTCGACCACCTGCGGCACGACCGGCTCAGCGCCGGATGTGTGGTACAAGTACACCCCGCTGACCGGCGGCACGGCGACGTTCTCCCTGTGCACGGGAACGAGCTACGACTCGGTGATGTCCGTCCACTCCGGGTGTCCCGGTACTTCCTCGAACACGCTGGGGTGTGACGACGATACCTGCGCCGGCGGCGGGCCTTCTCAACTCTCCCTGAGTGTCACCGCCGGAACGACCTACATCATCCGCATCAGCGGTTGGAGTGGGGCGGCTGGTGCGTATACCCTGCGCATCACCGGACCGGATTGCCAGCCGACCCAAGCCCTCAACATCACCTTCCCCAACGGTTTGCCGACGTTGCTGGCACCGGGCGTGCCGACCAGCTTCAACGTGCAGATCGCCGACGGCACCGAGACGTACGTGCCGGGAACGGGCCTGCTGCACTACCGTTACACCGGTGGAACGTTCCTTACGTCTGCGTTGACATCCTTGGGCGGCAACCTATATCAGGCCACCCTGCCGCCCGCGAATTGCAGCGACACGCCGCAGTTCTACGTCAGTGCGCAGGGCAACCTGGGATCGACGGTGAACAATCCGGTGAACGCCCCGACCGGCTACTACACGGCCAACGTCGGCACGATCACGGTCGTCATGAGCGACACCTTCGAGACCAACCTGGGCTGGACCGTCGGCGACACCGGCGATAACGCCACAACCGGCCTGTGGACGCGGAACGATCCGCAGGGCACCGCGGCCCAGCCGGAAGACGATCATACGCCCACGCCCGGCGTCAACTGCTGGGTGACGGATTACCGCGCCGGCAGCAGCGTCGGCGATTACGACGTGGACAACGGCAAGACCACGCTCAAGTCGCCCACCATCAACCTGTCCGCGTACAGCGACGCCACCATCAGTTACTGGCGGTGGTACTCCAATACCGCCGGTGCCGACCCCAACAACGACATCTTTACGGTGGACATCTCCAACAACAACGGCAGCACCTGGGTCAACGCGGAGACCGTCGGCCCCACCGGATCGGAAACCAGCGGTGGTTGGTTCTATCATCAGTTCCAGGTCGCCTCTAAGGTCCCGCCGACGGCCCAGATCAAGCTGCGCTTCGTCGCCTCCGACCTCAACGCCGGCTCGATCGTCGAAGCGGCCGTGGACGATTTCCAGATCACCACCTTTGACTGCGTATCGGCCAACCCCGGTTTCCTGGGCAACGCCGACAGCGTGGGTTCCTGGTGCAATCTGCTGCTCAGCGGCGGTCAGTCCGAGCCGCGCAGCGGTGGGATCCGGCGGTTGGACTTCCACTTCGACGGTCCGCCAAACGGCAGCCCGGGCCTGAAGTGGGCCACGTGCGCCAACCCCACCTTCCAGGCGTATGCCGGCGCGTCGGTGATGAGCTGCGCGCCATCAGGCAACGATCTGCACTGCACGTTCACGCCCGCGCTGGAAGGCGCCCACACCTACCGGTTCGACTTCACCGGCATCGCCACCGGCAATCCGACGTTCGACGTTCGGGCTCTGGTGGGCGACGTGAACAACAGCGGGGTCGTCACCGGCGCCGACGTCAGCACGGTCAACGCCAACTGGGGTGGCACGAATTGCGGTGCGGACCTCAACGAGAGCGGGACTGCCGGCGGTGCCGACGTCAGCACGGTCAACGCCAACTGGGGCGCCTGTGCCCCATAGTCTGCGCCGGTCCGACGGTTGATTTCTTCTGTGACGTGTACCAGCCCGCCCGGCGAAGTTCGCCGGGCGGGCCTTTGTTTGCCAGGCATGCGTCGCGTGCCCCAGGTGCAAGTCCTCTGCGGGCCGTGATGACCGGAACCGTTGACACGCCGCGTCCGCTTCCGGCGGACCGGCTGCGAGGCAGCCGCCGGGCGAAGCCCGCGGCGGCGCGTCAAGGGGAACCGCTCGGGCAGGCCAGGGTGTCCGTCGCGAGACGGAACCTGAAGGGCTGAGGGGTGAACGCGACCCAGGCGGGAGCG
>JBGPAW010000464.1:0-2934 GCA_041480905.1 Phycisphaerae bacterium | reverse complement strand
TGGTCCGCGTGGAAAGCGTCGAAGCCATGTGGGACGCCATCCGGCGGCTGGCCGTGCGCGGGGCGCCAGCCATCGGAATCGCCGCCGCCATGGGCGCGGTCTTGGGCGTCCGGGGATGCCCCGAGAACGATGAGCTCGGTTTCCGCCGCCGGCTGAGGGAGGTCTGCGACTACCTGCGAACCGCGCGTCCGACAGCGGTCAACCTGTTTTGGGCGTTGGAGCGGATGACCAAGTGCGCCGACGCTCACGCCGGGTCAGCGGTGCCCGCGATCAAAGCTGCGCTGCTCCGGGAGGCCCAGGCCATCCGAGACGAGGACGCCGCCATGTGCCGGCGGATCGGCGAGCACGGGCTGGCCCTCATCACCGAGGGCTGCGGGGTCTTGACGCACTGCAACGCCGGGGCGCTGGCCACGGCGGAACTCGGGACGGCGCTGGCGCCCTTGTATCTCGCCCATGCCCAGGGTCGCTCTTTCCGCGTTTACGTGGGCGAGACGCGGCCGCTGCTGCAAGGTGCCCGCCTGACCGCCTGGGAGTTAGGCCGGGCCGGCCTCGACGTGACCCTGATCTGCGACAGCATGGCGGCGGTCGTGATGCGGGAGCGGAGGATCGACCTGGTGATGACTGGTGCGGACCGCATCGCGGCCAACGGCGACGCCGCCAACAAAATCGGCACCTACGGGCTGGCGGTCCTGGCCCAGGCCCACGGGATCCCCTTCTACGTCGCCGCTCCGAGTTCCACTTTCGATCGTTCCCTGGCTGACGGCGGTGGTATCCCCATCGAGGAACGCGACTCGGAGGAGATTCGCCGGGGCATGGGGCGTCTGACGGCCCCGGCCGACGTACCCTGTTACAATCCGGCTTTTGACGTGACCCCCGCACCCCTGATTCGGGGGATCATCACCGAACGCGGGATCATCCGCCCGGTGTCGGGGGCGGCGATCGCGGCCATGCTGGGGTCGGTCGAAGCGTGAGCTTGGCAGGACATTTTGGGCCGGCGAAGATGGGATGTCTGGTGCGGTCGGTGCCCGGTCGATAAGATCGTAGTCGGCGGGTGGGGGATGGTTGCGTGCTCGCGGGGGGCGCGCTATACTGGCTCGCGGTTGTGGAGCGACGGGGTGCAGGCGTCGCGGAGAACGACCGCACCACGGAGAACCAATCATGCGGAATCGTCAGGTTCGAACGATCGTGCTGTTGGGCCTGGTGGCCACCGCCGGCATGATTTTTGCGGGATCGGGATTGGCCTGCGCGTCGATGGCGTTCAGCCAAGCGGCCACCACGGGCAGTTTCTGCTTCCTGTTTGATTGCCAGAACGGCGCCTACGGCGGGCTTTTCCAATTCTGCCGCTACACCGCGGATGGCAGTCTCGACGTGGAGCGCTCATTATTAGCGGATTGCCCGGAGCAGATCGCAACCACGCCGTAAGCTCCGACGGCATTCCGTGGGATGGTACGGGGAGAATCGGTTGCGTGGACCTTGCGGACCCCCTTAGCCGGGGATAGATTAGGGAAAAGTGGCGGACGAGTGCCAGGATAAGATGGAGTCTTCACACATGTTTGGATCCCCGAAAAGAACCGGTCGGCGGATGATGGTGGGGGCGGTGATCCTGTTGAGTTGCGGGCTTCAGTTCGGGTTTTTGCCTTCGTGTCGGGGGGTGCTGACGACGTTCAATCCCGGCGCCACGAGTCCCTTTGATCCCGGCGGAGATATCCTCGGGTCCGTTACCGCCGCGGATATTGACAGGCTCTTTACGACTATCCCCGACTACGGGTATGACCCCACGTGCACGATCCCCGGGTACGGTTACCCGGACGCCGCGGGGAATACCCGCCAGAGCCCGGGGAATTGCGCAACTACGCCGGTGTTCCCCCAGACGCCGGGCCCCCGGCCGTAGCCGGGTGTCGGGGGCTGACCTGCGGGTGGGCCAGGATCAAGGAGATGACCATGCGTAAGCTGGTCCGGGTTGCCGCCGTGGTGGCTACGGGCGGAGTGCTGTTCCAGACGGCGGGGTGTGCGACCTCATTGGCTCCGCTGGCGTTAAGCCTGCTTGAGAACATCCTCTTGAGTCAGTTGTTCGGCGGCCTGGGCGGCGTGCTCTAGTGCCACGAAACGTTCGGGGGCGGCAGGCGGATGTTCGACGATCGGCGGCTGGGTGTCACGACGATGTTACGAGTGGTTAACTGGCTCAAGTGGCTTGCGACCGGGGCGTTGTTGCCCGTGGCGGGTTGCGGCATATGGGGCAGCAACTTCGCCGAGCGGGTGGCGCTCGGCACGGTGTTCGACAGCGTGCAGCAGGCGGCTTATCAGACGTTTTTCGCCTTGGGTGCGGGCCTGGGCCAGTGAAACCTTAGCTACGGGTAGCGCCCGGGGGCGATCAGGATTTGACCGGGCGAGGGAAAGGTCGGTGGCGTGCCGAGGTGGTCAGTGGGCCTCGTTAAACAACTGACGAAAACTTTACATGGCAACTCTTCGTATGCCATGGCGGCCTAAGTAAGGCCGCCCGTTCCGCGGGAGACGCCCACTATTCCGCGGAGCGCAGCCAGTGGGCTAGCCGGCGCATGAAGCCTGACCGTGCGAAGGCGAAACCCTAGTCGGGCTGGCCTAGGCCGGAGCCTGTCGCTCGGCGCCGGCGGCGGCGAGAAGCAAAAGAGCCGACTACGCACGTAGAAGCCGCCCCGGAACCGTCGCGGGACGGGGGTTCGATTCCCCCCGCCTCCATTTATTCTTTTGTAGCGTGAATGCGGGGTTGTAATTTAACCGGTAACTTATTACCATCAGTTTCTGCCACGGTGTCGCCATCATCGGAGTGCAGAAACGATGCAAAGCAAACCTAGTGCCTCACCCCAGCAAAAATTTCGGGTAAAGAGGCGAGTTAGCCGATCTAACTGACAGGCGTTTCGCCAGTGGTCAGGAGGATCGGCATGAAAAAATGGGTGG
>JBGPAW010000463.1:0-2958 GCA_041480905.1 Phycisphaerae bacterium | reverse complement strand
CGCCGTCGACCACGCCCACCGTGCCCTCTTCCACCCGCCAGACGGCCCGGCGCCGCACGTCGCGGACGCTGCTGATCTGCCCGTCACGCCCGCGCAGGTGGTCGTCGAATTGCAGCTCGATACCCGCCCCGCCCTTACCCTCGGCCCCGACAAAACCCAACACGTGGGCCAGCACTGGCCCCAAGGGGTAGCGGCGCACCGCTTCGTCCACGACCCCGAACCCGGACAGTCCCAACGCCTGCACCGCGTCCCCCTCGGCCGCGGAGACGCGGTGTTTGATCCAGCAGAACCGCGGATTCTCACTGTGCCGGATGAGGTCCTCCACTTCGCCCGGAACCATGTGCAGCGCGGCGGCGACGTCCACCGCCGCTCCGGGCAGGTCTTCCACCAGAAGTGGATCGGCAAAGATGCTGGGCACGGCTTCGCTTCCGGCGACCACCCGGCCCTGACAATCAAAGATCAAGCCCCGCCGCGCGGGGACCGGCGTGTGCCCGGTGTGTTGTCGTTCCACGATCGTCTGCAGACGCGAGGCTAAGGCCGTGTTGATGTGAATCAGCCGCGCCCCGAGCAGCAGCAGGACCAACACCATGCCCAGTAATAAAAGGGTCCCCATGCGGCGCTGGTATCTGTCACCGTCGGCGGCATTCACACCGCTACCTCACGAAGCTCACAGATGTCCATTCTCGACGTTTCGGTGTTTCGGCGTTTCATCTCGCCTTGGCCCACCGCACGTCGCCGCCCCGAGCCGGTGGCGCTGTGGCGGGGGCCGCCAGTTCCAAAGCCAGACTGTGGACCTCCTCCCCGATCCGCCGCGGCGATTTGTACTGGGCGATGCCCAGTTGCACCGACCACAACGCCCGGCGAATCCGGACCATTTCCAGTTCGGCCTGCTGAATCCGTCGCGCGGTCCGGGCTTCTTCGGCGCGCAGCGCAACCACCCCGAGCGCGATCGCCCCGAAGATCAACAGCACCCCGACAATCCGGGAAAGGCCCACGGCACCTCACCTGGCGTCCGCTAACGTGTCGATCGGGATCCGAATCTCCACCCCGCACGGCAGATTACGTACATCAGAGCATATCTTTTTGTTCAACGCAAGGATTTCCTTCCAGCGCTTGGAGTTGCCGAGTTGTTCCTGGGCGATCGTGCTGAGCAGGTCGCCCTTGCGCACCGTGTACAAACGGTAAGAAGGCTTGTCGCCGCGGGCCGGCGTTTTCGCCTCCCCCGCGGCCTCGCGCTCCGCTTTCTTCGTCTCCGCCACGGCGTCGTGTGCCGCCGTTTTCGTCCCGGCGGCGTCGCGCGGAGCTTTCATGTTATCGACTACGGTCTCGCGCGGTTCGCCGCCACTCGACCCCGGCTTGGGTGTGATGCCCTCTACCACCGGCAACCGCAGCGTACGCCCCACCACCGCCGCGTTCGGGGAGGCCATTGCCGTGCGGTTGGCCTCGTAGAGGGCGCTCACGATGTCCCGCGAGGCCGATCCATAATACCGGCGGGCGATTTTGCTCAGCGTGTCGCCCGGCTCCACCACGTGCTCGCCCTCCCGTCCGGCTTCCCTGGCGGCAGGGGCGGCAGCCGGCGCGGGGGATGATAGCTCACGCCGTGACACTCGTTCAAACTGGTCCGCGTAAGGCGCCAAAGCCGCCGGCAACTCCGCCAGCGGCGGCGCCGTTCGATCCGGCCCTCGGCTGGCGACGGTCTCCGCCGGTTCTGGGTCTCCCTCCGGCGGGGCGGTTCCCCCCGCCAGCAAGGTCATCCCTTTTTCATCTTCGTCAGCCGCGGCAACCACGGCCGGGTCGGGGAGCTCCAGCGGTTTAGGCACCGATCCTCGCCGCCGCGTGAATCGCTCCGGGTCCGCGATGACGCCGGGTTCCTGCCGGAGTTCGCTGTTGGCGTCTGCGGCTGGGCGACTCTGCCCGGAAGACACCGCCTGCCCCCCCGCGGGCAGCTCAGCCGTCCGGGTGGGCTTGGCCCCGCCCTTGAGCCCTTGCGCACGCTGCTCCGATCGCAGGCCGGTGACGGCCCCGCTCGGCGGGGCCGGACTGGTGAACAACTGGTAGGGCAGTTGCGGGCGGATGCGCTCCGCTGCGCCGCGGTTCGCCAGCACCATGGCGAAGCACACGATGAACCCCAACCCGACCACCAGACCCACCTTCGTCTCTTGGGCCACGAGCCGCCTCCTCTTACGCTCTCCACGCTCCCTGCTTGTTCCTCGTCCCGGCTATGCTTTTGCTAGTGGAGTCAGTCACGCTGACCGCATCTTACCTGCCTGCCGGCAGGCAGGTCCGAACCGCGACCGTCCGGGAGCGGAGTCTATGGCGTCAGGGCGTGCCGCTCCCGGACGGTCGCGGTTCGGACTACAAAGTCGCATCAATCCTGACCAACTACACTGACTCCTGCTGCGTACGCCGCGCCACGCGCAGCTTCGCACTGCGCGCCCGCGGATTCGCCCGGCGCTCCTCCGCGCCCGCCGTGATCGGCCGCTTGGTGACGATCTCGTAAGCCCCTTCCTCCTTCCGCCGCCGGAAGTCCCGCTTGACCACGCCGTCCTCGAGACTATGAAAGGAGATAATGCCGATCCGTCCGCCGGACTTCAAGTACCTCGGGGCCTGCTCGAGCAGTTTCTCCAAAGCGGCCAACTCGTCGTTCACCGCGATCCGCAACGCCTGGAACGTCCGCGTCGCGGGGTGAATCTTCGCTCGACGCGAGCGCGGAGCGACCCCCACGGCCTGACAGACCAGGTCCGCCAGCTCGCCCGTCGTCGTGATCCGTCTTTCGCGGCGCGCGCTGCATATCCGCTTGGCGATCCGCCGGCTGAAGCGCTCCTGCGAATGCTGATAGATCAGGTCGGCCAGTTGCCCTTCGCCCAGGCTGTTGACCAGATCGACCGCCCGCCGCTCGAGGCGATCGTCCATGCGCATGTCCAGGGGCCCGTCCGTGTTGAAGGAGAAACCCCGTTG
>JBGPAW010000462.1:0-2970 GCA_041480905.1 Phycisphaerae bacterium | reverse complement strand
TTTTGAGGTTCATGGTTTTCTTTGGGTTTTCCGATTCAGAGGAAGTGGCTTACTTCAGAGGAGGGCCTCCCAGGCCACGCGACCAGAAAAGAAAGTGCCGGCGCGGGAGTCTCCGAACGGTCGCCGGCAGTTGCCCTTCGCCCCGATGCGCGACGAATCGAGCTTCAAGCAAGGTGCACAACTGCGGCACAGGCACTCGCTGAACATAAGCCGCTCCTGAGCGGAAAGCCTGACTCCAGAACTCCTGACATAGGGGTGTTCGAAAATGTCCGTTTTTCCCCTCAAAGCGTCTCCCGGATGGCGTAGCGCAGGTGCAGAGAGGAACCCGGGAACTGGGCGCCTGATTGGTTGAGTTGTTCGCACAGCGCAGCGATCGCCCGGGTGCGATGCAGCGAACTGAGTGGAGCGAGCGTGACGCGCAGTTCGCACTCGGTGACCTCCAGCTCGGCAGCGCTGGCCAAGGCCGACTGGATCAGCGTTCGGCCTTCGTCGTCGACGCGGCGGTAGTAAGGTGCCACGGCTCGGAGCAGGTCGCTTTCGGCTTGGTAAGCCACCATTTTGATGAGGTTGGTGAGGTGCTTGAGTTCGGGAGCCAGCTTGACCACGGGTTCGGGCGTGACGGTTTGCACGGGGACCCGCCGGGGCACTTTGGCTCGTCGAGCCTCCAACTGGAGCACGCGGTGCCAGGCCTCCCAGATCTGTTGCCCCAGCTTACCTTGGGCGATTTTGAAGCCGCGCATGGTGCGGCGCTGTTCTTCGAGACTGGTGAAAGCTTCCAGACCGTATTCGGCCTCGAGGCGGTCCAGTTGGGCTTGCGCCTGCCGGAGTTGGGCATCCAGGACGGCCCACGCCGGGTTGGGCACTTCGCGGGTGGGATCGTCGGGCACGACGGCGTATTCGGCCAGGGCGTCCAAGGCAAATTCCTCGCGTAGATATTTGAAGAAGTTCTCCTGCCGCCACCGCTCGAACATGCGGTACGCCACTCGGGCGGCGGACAGATCGCGGCGGGAAGTCAGGATCGGGGTTTGATGGCCGTTGTCCATCAATCGGGTGACTTGGCGCAGCCGCAGTGTGCCCCGGAGCAACCGCACCTCTTGATCGGCCAAGACGTAGCTGAGGGAATACCCCTCCACGACCGTCCGATGTTTGCGGAACTGTTTCCGAGGGATGGGGGGATAGCGTCCTTTGCGGTAGGTCAGGAGATCAAAGCCGGCGGCCAGGATCTGCTGGAAGAGTCGAGGGCTGTAACCCCCGCGATCAAAGACGACCGTGACGCGGCGGCGGCCGACCAAGGCGCGCACCTGTTCCAGGATGCCCGGGAGCATCCTCACCAGACCGGCGTTGGCCTCGGCGGTGAGGACGAACAGCGGATCCCCGGCCGGGTCATTGACCCAGTAGTCGGAGGTGGCGGGCATCGACAAGCGCATCCGCGCCACATGGGCCTTGGGCAGGCGATGCTGGCCGTGGTAGACGCGGACATGCCCGTCCACATACAGGAAACCCACGACCGTCCCCCGCAACGCCACGCGTCGCTCGGCCAAGGCGCGACCGAACTCAGCGGCGCGTCCGGCGGCGGCCAAACGGGTCAACTTGCGCCGGAGGGTCTTGACCTCGGGGGCGCGATCCAAGCCCAGGACCCGACCCAACGCTTCCGGGGAATGTTCCTTCAGTCCTTCGGGGCGTTTGATGCGCCACAGGGCCATCAGCAGGAGCGTCAACAGGGTGGTGCGCAGGCCGAAAAACGCCGGCCCCAGGCTGCCATAGACTTTCTGCGCGCACTCGAAGAGGCCGCTGCCCACCAAAGCGGGAACGGCCAACAACCCACCGGCCCGGAGGACGTTCGTGCTCGAGCTGAACAATGGGGCGGCATCGTGCAACAAGCCCAGGCAGGCCAGAAGACGGTCCCCGTGCCGGTCCGCCGGATCGGTGTCGCCTGTCGTGGGCAGTCCCTCCGGCGGCCGCGCCGTGCCGGTCCCACCCCTCGTCGGCCGCGACGTCGAAACACAAAAAGCGGACAGGTTTGGGTTCGCACCCGGAGTTGGGGCCAAGGGCAATTCCGGCTGCGTCACCGAGGGCGCCTTCCAGCCCAGACGCCGGAGCAGTTTACGCACGGCCACCTCACTGACCCCCGAGCGCCGGGCAATCTCCCGGTTGGAGTGTCCTTGGGCCTTGAGGCGGTGAACGAACCGGGTCCGGGCCACCCGCAGGCGACGACGCCCCTGGGGATAGCCGTTGCGCAGACGCAGCGCCGCCAGACCGCCGTCGTCAAATCGTCGCTGATGACGCCGCACCGTGCGCACCGAGCAACCAAAGGCTTGGGCCACGTCGTTCTGGTCGCACCACCCCTGTTCGACCAGGTTCACCATCGCATAGGCCTCGGCCAGGGCATCCCCCACCGCGTAGTACGCCACCGTCACGCCCGAGACGACCACGATGCGATGGCCCTCTTGCGTTCGGACCAGACACCGGTCGTTGATGACCCGGAGGCTCTCAGGATTGCGGACGTCGGGAAAGAGATCGGCACCACGGAAGTCGGTCATGCCGCGAGACACTACCGCGGCGACCAAAAAAGCGGACAGGTTTGGGTTCGCACCCCCGCGAGGCCTGGACCTGCGGAAAAGCCTGCAAAAGCGGGCAAATCACCGGACCCATGTCAGGAGATCTGGAGTCTGTTCAGTGCGGCGGCGATTCTCCGGAGAACGAGCGATCCAGTTTCACCGCCTGGGCCAGCCGCCGGAGGTAATCGCGCCGCGGGATTTCCACCGCGCCCAGTTGGCGCGTCACGGGGGTCACCATCTGGATGTCGAACAACGCGAACCGGCGCGCGCGGAGCAGTTCAGCTACCGCGTGGGCCAGTTCGGGATGTTCTCGCTCTTCGGCCTCGGCGAATCGACGTTCAACATCTGCTCGAGCTCGAACTGGAAGGAGTACCTCGAGTTCTGTTTCCGCAAGACGGGCCGCGTGACCGAG
>JBGPAW010000461.1:0-2993 GCA_041480905.1 Phycisphaerae bacterium | reverse complement strand
CGTCTCCCGGCTGATCGGCGCCCCGCCCGGCTACGTCGGCTACGAAGAGGGCGGCCAACTCACCGAAGCCGTCCGCCGCAAGCCCTACTCGGTCATCCTGTTCGATGAAATCGAGAAGGCCCACCCCGAGGTGTTCAACGTGCTCCTGCAAATCCTCGATGACGGCCGCGTCACCGACGCCCAAGGCCACACCGTCGATTTCAAGAACACCGTCATCATTATGACCAGCAACATCGGGGCGCCGCGGCTGTTGGAGGGCATTACCCGCGAGGGGACCATCACCGCGCAGGCCCGCGATACGGTGATGCGCGAGCTGCGCGCCCACTTCCGCCCGGAGTTCCTCAACCGCGTGGACGACGTGATCATGTTCAAACCGCTGCGGATCGAGGAGATCGAGCGGATCGTGGACCTGCTCGCCGCCGATGTGCGCCGGCGACTGGCCGAACGGCAGATCACCCTGGAAATCACGCCCGAGGCCCGTGGGTTCATCGCTCGCCAAGGCTACGATCCGGGATTCGGCGCTCGGCCACTTAAACGCTTGCTGCAACGGGAGTTAGAAACCAAGATCGGCCGGGCCCTGATCGGCGGGGACATCCCCGACGGCGCCCGAATCGTCGTGGAAGTGGTGAGCGGCGAACTGCGCATCCGGTCCGAAAATCCGGCACTTACTCAGGGACCGGCGGGCACCAAGCTATAACCGGATTTGTCATATAATAGCAAAAATTGACATTTTTTGCTATCCCGGGTAGAATAGAGGGATAATCCGGAAGGAGGATGCGCTCATGAACGTATCCCTGACGCCCGAGTTGGAGAAGATCGTAGCCCAGAAGGTCGCCTCCGGCCGTTATAGTTCCGCCAGCGAGGTGGTGCGCGAAGCGCTACGGCTCTTCGAAGAGCGCGAACGCCTGCGTGAACTCCGCCTCGAAGAACTACGCAAACAAATTGCCGTGGGGCTGGAGCAGTTGGACCGCGGCGAATTTGTGCCCGGCGAGCAGGTCTTTGAAGAACTCAAAGAGATGAGCCGCAAGAGGCGCGGGCGCGAGCCATGACCGGATTCGTCTTTTCACCGACGGCTGAACGGGACCTCGTTGGGATCTGGGAGTACATCGCCCGGGACAACATCGACGCCGCCGACCGCATCTGCGACCAAATCCATGATGCCATCGAGAAGCTAACGGAGATGCCTGGGATCGGCCACCATCGAGAAGACCTGGGCGACGCAACCCTCCGCGTTTGGGCCGTACGATCCTACCTGATCATCTATCGCCCGGAGGAAGACCCCCTCCAAATTGTCCGCATCCTCAGCGGCTACCGTGACATCGGGGCGCTCTTCGACGCCTGACCCGGCTCCGGCCGGTGCGCTGGCACTCCATCAAACCTCCATGCACTACCCACAGGAATGCGGCAGGAGCAGCGCGATCAGCAGACTCAGGACCACCAGCACCGGAATCGCCAATCAGTGCCATGCGCTCGGCACCAAGAGAAACCTATAGAAGCGTTGCTTGTCCATCAGCTCTCTCAGCCCTCGCCCAAGCCCTTACGTGGACGGTTCACCTTCCCCTGGCGTCGCCTCCCCGCGGGGTGGGCGCAGGGATTCCACGCTGGGCAAATCGTCCAGCGTACCCAAGCCGAAGACCTGCAAAAAACGATTCGTTGTGCCGTAGAGCATCGGTCGGCCGGGTTCCTCGGCCCGCCCGACGATCTTGATCAGGTTCATCTCCCGCAGGCGGTTCAGCAACTCGCCGCAGGCCACCCCGCGGATCGCTTCCACGTCGGCGCGGAGCACCGGTTGTTTGTACGCGACGATGGCCAGCGTCTCCAGCGCCGCCGGCGACAGCTTCGATTCCTCGCGCACCTTGAGCAGCTTGCCCACCCAGGCGTTGTAGGCCGACAAGGTCAGCATCTGGTAGCCCTTGGCGATGGCTTCGACGCGAAAGGCCTGCCCGTTCCGTTCGTATTTGGCGTTGAGGGTCTCGATGTGCCGCTTGACGTCGCGCGCGTCACCGACGCCGACCAATTGGGCGATCTTGGCGGCCGGTAACGGCGAATCGGTGGCCAACAGCAACGCTTCGATGACCGACTCGACGGTGATCTCGGGCTCGCGCCGCCTCGCCGGCCCGGATTCGGCGGTCGATGTCGCGGCGGGCGCGGAGGAAACACTCCCCGCCTCATCCAGCGGTGGCGCCAACTCGGGAATCTCTCCCCTTTGGCCGAGTTCTTGCGGCTCCGGGTCGGTCAGTCCAAGAGTCTCACCCATCGGAACGAATCATAACGTGCGGACGCGGGAAAGGCGAGTTGTAGAGCCGGGGGCCAGCGCAGCGCCGCCCCCGGTACGCGGCGGGTGGCCCACCTCCTCTGGAGGTGGGGGAGCGATTGCTTGTGAAGGCCATGAAGCCGGGGATCGTGCGGTTCAGTGGTCCGAGGTAATCGCTTCCCCAGGTCCAAAGGACCTGGGCCACCCACCGCCCCCGGTACGTATTTTTTCGCTGTCACGCCGGCACGTTTGGCCGAGACAGATCCTTCATGTCGCGGGCCAAGAACAGCGGGCCGACCTCGGCTTCGACGGCTTCGAGGATCGAGCCGTCCTCCACCATCTTGCGGATTTCCTCGATGTCGGGGTACAGCACGCGGTCGTCCACCAGCTTGGGTACCTTCTTGCGAATCAGATCATAAGCTACCCGCGTCCCCTTGCCCGGTTTCCGGCCGCCGTGGAACTCGAAGGCCTGGGCGGCGCACATCATCTCGATGGCCAGCACGGTGCGGACGTTCTTGAGAATCTCCGTGCACTTGCGCACCGCGATTGGGCCCATGCTGACGTGGTCCTCCTGGTCGGCCGACACGCTGATGGAATCCACCGAGGCCGGATGCGACAACACCTTGTTCTCCGAGACCAAGGCCGCGGCGGTGTACTGGGTCACCATCAGCCCGGAGTTAAGACCCTTACCTTCCACAAGGAAGTCCGGCAGCCCCGACAGCACGGGGTTGAGCAGGCG
>JBGPAW010000460.1:0-2999 GCA_041480905.1 Phycisphaerae bacterium | reverse complement strand
GCAAGCAAGCCCTGAGCCTCGAAGGGACGGCGGCCGGCCGGCTGAGTCGAGCGCTGAAGAGCGTGGCGCAGTGGTGCCGGATTCATCGGCATCGTCCGATGAGGGAGCAGTGGGAGACGTTGTCGTCTAAGCTGCGTGGGCACTACGCGTACTACGGGATCACCGGCAACTCGCGGGGCCTGGGGCTGTTCCACCACTGGACGACGCGCATTTGGCGCAAGTGGCTGGATCGGCGATCGGACAAGGCGCGAGTCGGGTGGGACAGGTTCAACCTCTGGTTGAGCCGATTCCCTCTCCCGACGCCGGTAGTTGTCCACTCCGTGTTGCGTCGAAAACCATTCGATCCACGCCGCATGCGCAGCGAAACCATCCCGTGACGAGCCGGATGCGTGAGTCGCGCACGTCCGGATCTGTGGGAGCCTTGGGCGGACAACCGCCCAAGGCCACCCGGCCACTAGGAATCCTTGGCTTTCCTGAGTTTCAGTTCAAGAATACCGTTGGTGTAAGAAAACTCGACGTCGCCCGGCTCGACGGCGGCGGGCAGGAGCACTTCGGCACTGTAGGGGCGGTTGCCTTCAGTGGAAAGCGTCAATACGTCGCCGTCGATTTCATACTTGATATCGCTCTTTGAAACACCAGGAAGCTCGGCAATGACGCGGATGCAGTCGCCTTCCTCAAAGGTATCGACCACCGGCTCTCTGGCTTCCTCGACAACCATTCCCTCTTCGCGCTGGTGAATGTTGCCGAAGGGCTGGACCTTCACGCTCGGCTGATCGCCACCGGCCAGGGTCCTGATGGAAAACCCGAAGATGCCTTTGCCCTTGTCGCCAAGCCCCGGAATGGCAAACTCGCCCGTCTTATCAACCCCGCCGGATTCTTTCAGTCCGGCAGCGGCCTCGACGAGCTTCTGGATTCCCTCGAACAGCCCGCCCAGGCCGAAATCAGCCGACACCTTAGCGTTCTCGTCACCCTTACGTTTGTCTCTTCTCGCCATTTCATTCTCCTTTGCGTTGAACGGAGCACCGGGCCATAGCCCCGGCATTAATGCCGGGGTTCAGGGGCAGTGGCACCCAGCCGGTTGTCTCGCCCGCCTGTCAGGCAGACAGGTGGCTTTGATCACACGGTCGAGCCTCTTCAGTCGCGCCTCAAGGGTTTCGTTGGCCGAGTTGATGCGTTCAAGTCTGCCGTCGGCCATAGCGGCACGGACCTGCGCGGCGCCGTTCTCCGCAGCCTCGATGGCCTGACGGACTGCCCGATCGGGTGTCTCCCGAATATCCACACCGTCAACGGTGTGGCGCAGGTCCAGGTCGCCGACCAGTTTCTCCATGGCTAGAATCAGGTTCTCTCCCCGCAAGGCGGCCTCGATCTCTCCGCGCCTGCGCCGGTCCGACTCCGTCTTTTCTCGGCTCTCCGCGAGCATTCGCGCCACTTCCTCGGTGGGGGGTTGGCAGGCCGCCGCGACGCGAATCCGCTTCGTCGTCTCGGTCTGAAGATCGGTGGCCGAGACGTGGACCATCCCGTTGGCGTCGACGTTGAAGGCGACCTCCATCCTGGCCTCGCCCCGGCGTTGCGGCGTGATGTCGCACAGCTCGAACCGGTCCAGGGTCACATTGTCGGGGGCCAGCTCGCGTTCACCCTGAAGGACGTGGATCTCCATCGTTGTCTGATCGTCCATCGCGTTGGTGAACAGCTTGCTCTTGGTGGTGGGAATCGGGGTGTTGCGATGGATGATGCGGGCGAAAAGCTCGCCCTGGGTCTCGATCCCCAACGATAGCGGCGTCACGTCCACCAGCGTGACATTGCGGACCTGCCCGGCGAGCACGCCCGCCTGAATCGCCGCTCCCAGGGCGACGACCTGGTCCGGATCGATGTGCCCGTAAGGCTCGATCCCGGTGAGCTTCTTAACCAGACGCCGGACCGCCGGCACTCGGGTCATCCCCCCGACCAGGACAACCCGGTCCAGGTCGGCGGGCTCCAGACCCGCGTCAGACAGGGCGCATTCCGCGGGAGCTACCATCTTCTCAATAAGGTCGGCGGTCGCCTCCTCGAAGGCGTCTCTGGTGACCGTTACGGCACAGCAGCGGCCCTGGCCCAGATAGGTCGGCAGCACCACCCGCGTCTCGGTGTCGCTGGAAAGCCGCATTTTGGCCTGTTCTGCCAACTGGAGTGTCATTCGCCTGGCAGTCGGGTCTCCGTTTAGATCCACGTCCCATTCGTCGTGGAAACGTTCCACCAGCAACTCCGCGAGGCGCTGATCGTAATCGTCCCCGCCTAGGCTGGTGTTTCCGTTGACGGCCTTGACCTCGAAGACCCCGCCGCCCAGCTCCAGGATGGACACGTCGAACGTCCCGCCGCCCAGATCCCACACCATGACGGTGTGGGCGTTCTCGATGTCCAGACCGTAGGCCAGCGACGCCGCCGTAGGCTCGTTGACCAGGCGCACCACCTCCAGACCGGCGACCGCGCCGGCCTCTCGGGTGGCCCGTCGTTGGCTGTCGTTGAAGTAGGCGGGAACGGTGATGACCGCCCGCTCGACCGGTTCGCCCAGGTAGACCTCGGCGTCCGCCTTCAGTTTCTCGAGGATCATGGCGGAGATCTCGACGGGCGTGTACGTGCGCCGGCCGACTCTCACCACGTTGTCCGAACCCATCCGCCGCTTGATCGAAGAGACCACGGCGGCCACCGCGCTCCCTCCTCGGTCGCGTCGAGCCTCGGTGGCGTCGAGGGTATGACCCATACGCCGTTTGATGGAGAATACGGTCCTGAGCGGGTTTGCCGCGGCCTGGGTCTTGGCGATCCGCCCCACCCACCGGCGGTCGTCGTCGGTAAAGGCCACCACGGACGGCGTCAGCGCGTCTCCCTCCAGGTTCGGCACGATGACGGGGCACCCGTCTTTCATGTACGCCACCGCGGAATTGGTCGTGCCCAGGTCGATGCCTACGATGAGACCCATGGGTTGGTTTTCTCCCGATCCCAGGAATGGTGAATGCGGAATGCCG
>JBGPAW010000459.1:0-3012 GCA_041480905.1 Phycisphaerae bacterium | reverse complement strand
GAGGATGGGGATCATGAAACCGGCCTGGCGAATGCGCTTGCAGACCTCCAGCCCGTCGAGCTTTGGCATCATGATGTCGAGGAGGACGAGGTCGGGGCTTTTCTCCGTGGCGAGCTTGAGGGCGGCCTCACCGTCGGCGGCGACGATGGCCTCGTAGCCCTCGAACTGCAGGTTGTCCCGCAAGCCCATGGCCATATCCGTTTCATCTTCCGCGATCAAGATTCGTGGCATGAGTCAACTCCCTTGATTTGCCATTCTGTCCCTTGCTTTGTCATTCTGAGCGAAGCGAAGAGTCTTTCCTGCCCACAGACCCTTCGCTGCGCTCAGGGTGACAGCTTTGACTCCGGTTTCGGCAACGCAGGCTCCGCCGACGCCGGTAAGAATACCCGAAAGGTACTACCCTTGACCAGCCGGGTTTCTATATCGAGCGAGCCGTGGTGGGCGTCCACAATGTGTTTGACCAAGGCCAGACCGAGTCCCGCACCGCCTTGTTCCCGGACCCTGGGGTCTCCAGCCCGAAAGAAGCCCTCGGTCAGATGGCCGCGATCCTCCGGGCGGATGCCGATGCCGCGGTCGTGGATGGAGAGGAGCACGCCCCGCCGGCCTCGGCGGGTGTCAGCCGACACTTCGATCGCCAGGTAGCGTTCCTCCCGCGAATACTTGATCGCGTTGTTCATCAGGTTCACGAGAACCTGGGAGATGGCGTCGCCATCGGCGTCGACGGAGGGTAGGAGATCGGCGACGGTCAGGTGGTGCTCGAAGCCTTCGTGGTCGAGCTGGGGACGGTAGGCGTCGTAGGTTTCGCGAACGACCTGAGCAACGTCGGTGGGTTGCAGGACGTACTCCTTGCGCCCGGCGTCGATGCGGGAGAAGTCGAGGATGTTGTTGATGAGGTTGGTGAGTCGCGTGCTCTCGCGGAGGATGACGGCGTAGTATTCCTGGCGTTTGTCCTCCGACGGGACGCGGCCTGATTGCAGCGTCTCGGCGAATAAGCGGATCAGGGCCAGGGGGGTCTTCAGCTCGTGAGAGACGCCGGCGACGAAACTGGCTTTCAGCTCGGCGAGGGCCATCTCGCGGCGGACTAGGCGAAGCAGCAACCACATCGCGATCACGAGTGTGGCGAGAGCGGCGGCGGTCAGGCCGCCATAGACGAGCATGAGAAGCACGACGGTTCGCCGTTGCTCTTCGATGAAAGCCTTGTCCGGTTGGAAGGCATGGAGATTCTTCGCGTCGCGAGCGTCACCGGCGTCCTGCGAGGCTTGTTCGGCCCAGAGGATGGCTTGGTCCAGCGTGCGATCGGTCAGGGATCGAAGTTGTCCGAGGGTGAGGATGGTTCCCGCGCCGGCAAGGGTGACCGCCAAAAGGACAAGCGACCACCCGGCGACGCGCCAGCGAGTCGGAAGTTTCAGAGGCGTTCCGGGCGTCGGTCGCATAACCAAGTGTTACCACGATTGGGGTCGCGTGCGAAGGCGGTGGGGCGAAGGAGTGAATCTCGACCGGCAGGGCGATGACCGATACGATGTGCCGGTCTCCCGCCCCATGAACGGGGCGGGTCGGACGGGGTTCGGGCTTCGCCGGAGAACGCCGTGGCGGTTTCAAAAGAACAAGTGGTGGAACAGTTGCGCACCGTGCTCGATCCCGAGCTGCATAAGGACATTGTGACCCTCAACATGGTCAAGGGCGTGGAGGTTCACGGGTCGCGGGTCCGTGTGCATGTGGAACTGACCACGCCAGCGTGTCCGCTCAAGGACCAGATCAAGCGGAACGTGGAGGGTGTGGTCCGGCGTCTCCCAGGCGTAGAGCAAGTCGAATTGGAGTGGGGCGCGCAGGTCCGGTCGAGCCGTCCGGCTTCGCAGGTTCTGCCCGGGGTCAAAAACGTCTTCGCGGTCGGGGCGGGGAAGGGGGGCGTGGGCAAAAGCACGGCCGCCGTCATGCTCGCGTACGGGTTGCATCGCAGCGGCGCGGCCGTGGGGTTGATGGACTCGGATGTGTACGGCCCCAGTATCCCCACGATGGTCGGGATCGAGGGGGAAAGGCCGATGGTGTCGGGGAACATGATCGTGCCGCCGGTCGCAGGCGGCGTAAAGATCATGAGCATCGGGTTCATGGTGGACCGCGACAAGCCGCTCATCTGGCGGGGCCCGATGGCGCATGGGGTCATCAAGCAGTTCCTCGAACAGGTCGATTGGGGGGAGCTGGATTATCTCATTGTCGATCTGCCGCCGGGGACGGGGGATGTGCCCCTGACGCTGGCGCAGCAGATTCCCATGACCGGGGTCGTCGTGATCTGCACGCCACAGGACGTGGCCTTGATCGACGCGCGGCGGGCGGTGCGAATGTACGAGCAATTGAACGTGCCATGCCTGGGCATCATCGAGAACATGAGCTACTACCTTTGCCCCAAGTGCGGGCATCGGGATGAACTGTTCGATCATGGTGGGGCGGAGGCCGCGGCGGGGGAGTTGGGCGTGCCGTTCTTGGGCGAAATCCCGCTCAATGCGAAAATTCGCATTCACGGCGACGGCGGCAGCCCGGAAAAACTGTTCACCGACACGCCGGATTACGTGACCGAGGCGATCCAGCGAGTGGTATCCAACACGGCCAGGCAGATCAGCGTTCGCAGCGGTCTGCGCGAGGCGCCGACGTTGACGGTCGAATAGAGCGGCTTAGGCTGCGTAAATAAATAAAGGTTGCAGAAATAGAGCGGCACGCGTATGATCTCGGGGCATGAAGACTTTCTCGGAACTTCAGGCGAAGCTGGTCGGCGTATGGGCGCTGCTGGACGAGCGGATGCGCCGGCTCATGGCGGCCAACGAAGCACGCGCCTTGGGTCGCGGCGGGATATCGGAAGTGAGCCGTGCGTGCGGTCTGTCGCGAAAGGCCATCGCCAAAGGCATGCGCGAAATCGAAGCCGGAACGGCGCCGCCGCCAGGCCGCGTACGACAGCCCGGGGCGGGGCGCAAGAAAATCACCGCCCAGGATCCCGGCTTGATGCCCGCGCTGGAACGTTTG
>JBGPAW010000458.1:0-3018 GCA_041480905.1 Phycisphaerae bacterium | reverse complement strand
TGCCGTTGGAGATCGGCTCGTCGTTGTCGGTCCACAGGAAGTAGGCCTTTTTCCGAAGGCGGTCCGGGAGGGCGGCGGAATAGCTGACCACCAGCGGGGCGATGCCAATAGTCGAGCTCAGGCGGACGCGGACGGGGCTGTTCGCGTCCGGTTCCGGTTCCGGCGTGCGGAAGGCCGGACGCGGTGCCGCGGCCGGCGCAGCCGAACCCGGCGTTAAGGGTCGGCTGCGCAGGGGATTCGCCGCATCCATCGGCCGCCACGGCGAGAAGCTCTTCGCGCCCGCGGTCGCGGGATCGCCGGCCGCCGTCTTAGGCTCCGTGGGCTTGCTGCCGGGTCTGGCAAAAGGGCTGTCCGCCGAAGCCACTACGGTAGTCTCTTTGGATTCCGGCGGGAACATGGAGACCGGCGGGAGGACGACTTTGCGGTCCGGTCGGGCCTCCGGGGCCACTGGTTCCAGGCCCGTTTCCTTTCCGCTGACGCGATCCAACACCGGGAGCTCCTTGACCCGCAGCGAGGCCAGTTCAAGGGGCGGCGTTTTGGCCTGCACTCCGCAAGCGTGGGCAAAGAAGGCAGCCGCCAGACTCGGCGTCCGCTCGTGCCCCTTGTCGCCGAACTCGGCGAAGGTCAATTCAAAGCCGTGCCGGGAGTACCACAGGGCCGCCTCCTGCGACTCCCGCTGACAGATGGCGAAGTCGTTTTCCGTATAGAAGACGGCGATCTTGTAGTCCCGATAGCGCGGCACGGTCTTGGGGTCCAGGATGTCGGCCGAGAAGTTCGATTGTTTGGCCGCCAGGCAGGTGAAGTAGTCAGGGTGATGATTGAGCATGTAGTGGGCGACGTACCCGCCGTAAGACCAACTGGTGGCCAACACCGCGTTGGGGTCCACCTCGGCCGTGCGCCTCACTTCGTCCATGATGGCCAGAATCGCCCGTTCGTCGCGTTGCAGCGACGCGGTGGCGCTCTTCAGCGGCAAGGGGCTGTACAGGTCCGGGGTGAGCAATTCGGGAGCACAAACGGCAAACCCGTAGCGGTCGGCCTCCTGCTGCCATTCGCGACACTGGGAATGGGCGTTGTCAAAAGGCTTCATGCCGTGGAAGGTCATCACCAAGGGGTGTTTCCTGGCGGAGGTTTTGGCATCCGGGCGCTCCTCCGTGGAATCTTGGGGCAGGTAAAGCCAGTACCAGGCCTTGGTCTGGGGCTCTTGCAGATGGAACTCCTTGCCCCCGCCGGGCCGTTGGGGAACGGCACAACCGGCGAGCGTCCCCGCGACCACCAGCGCCGCAGCACACCCCAGCCGCCGGATCCACCTGGAGGAGGGTTGCGTCACCCGATCAGATTCTCGCACAGGCACCGACCCTTCTTGAGATCACCTCCGCCACCGCGGGGATGATAGGCCCCCCGCAAGACAGTTCGGGACCGAGGCCCCCACCTCCGTATATCATTATCGGCTAGGCAGGATGCAGACCGCCAACCGGAGTTGACCATCCCACCCGAGACCGCCGCCACACCGTATTGTAGCTCTTCACGCCGTGGAGGCAAACCTGAGTTTACGCCCCGTCACGTGACGGAGGGTATCGAAGGTTGGAGTAAGTGCCGGGTGCTGAGTTTTGTCTCGGCCTAGGGTTCCTGGGGCGTAAGCCGGACGGTGGGCCGTTGGGGGCAGTCGGCCAACTGCCGGACCAAAACGGCCAGGACCGCGGCGGACTGAATGGTCCCGCGCAAGTCCACCTGCTCATACGTGTCGCCCGTCGAGTGGTAAAACTTGACCCCGGGCCCCAGGTCGCCGTGGAGTGCCAAGGCGCAAACACCTTGCTTCATGAACGGGGCGTGGTCGCTGGAGGTCCAGGAGGCGTTGGCGATCTCGGGATTCAGTTCATAGCCGGCCAACCGCCCGCGCATCGCCTTGAGGAAGTCGATGATCTCCGCATGTCCGAACGTGGCCAACTGCCGCGGTGATCCGGGCATATCCACGTTGATCACCGCCACGATCCGGTCGAGCTCGCCGGCATGGGCTTGGACATAGGCCTCGCTGCCGTGCAGGCCGTGCTCCTCGCCCATGAACCAGATGAACCGCACGGGGCGACGCGGTCTCCACCGGGAGCGGGCCAGCGTCCGGGCCGCCTCCAGGATGGTGGCTGCCCCGTTGCCGTTGTCCAAGGCGCCTTCCGCCAGGTGCCAACTGTCCAGATGAGCACAGAGGATGACGATTTCATCCGCGGAGCGGCCCGAGCCGGGTATTTCCGCCACCACGTTGTTTGGGCGACAGGCCCAGGCCTCGGCATCGACTTGGACGTTAAGGCGCACGGTTTCGCCGGCGGCGAGTCGTTTGGCCCAGGCGGCTCCGTCGCTGCCTTTGACCACCACGCCCGGTTCGGGGCGGGGTTCGGGGTGGCAGGTACCGACGCGCGGGCGATCGTCCAACTCCGAGACCTGCACCAACCCGACCGCCCCCTGGTCCAGGGCCCAGCGCATCTTTTGGCCACGGTGCGGCCCGCCCTCGCGTACCATCGCCCACTTGCCGCGCAGCCCCTCGCCGCGGTCGCGGAAATCCTCCTCCCGACCTTGGCCCACGTCCACCACTTCCGCGGTGATCCCTTCCGGCGGCGTGCTGAGCGAGTTTCCCAGGGCCAGCGCGTCTTCCAACACCACGGGCGGATCGTCCAGCACGGTGACTACCGTTTTGCGGTCGCGCCAGGTGGTCATCTCGAATGGCTCAAAGTGGACGTTGCGTAGGCCGTAAGCCCGCAGTTTCTCGGCCACGAACTGCTCCGCCTTTTGCCCGTTGGACGAGCCGCTGAGCCGCCCACCGGGCATGGCCAGGGCGCGCAAGTTGGCCGACAGCTCGCTGCCCATCATCACCTCGCCGATCAATTGACGATCCAGCCCCGCTCCGGTCGGTTGGTGACAACCGGCGGCACCCAGCAGGAGAGTAAGCCACCCCACCCACCTGACGTCCCCATGTGTTTCGATGTGCCTCTCCTTCGAGGGGCAAAGGGGGACATTCCTCATTTCGCGTTG
>JBGPAW010000457.1:0-3023 GCA_041480905.1 Phycisphaerae bacterium | reverse complement strand
GGTCGCAGCGGCGGCGGGAGGCATCCGTGCAGCCCGACGGGACTGCTGGCCAAGGGCGGGCGAACCCGTTCGCCGCGAAAGCCCTCCAACCAGCGCATCATGCGGCGACGCAAGAGCAGGCGATACGGACAGCTCCCGACCCCCAAGAAGAGATGACGGCGGGTCGGCGGCGTGACGGGATGGATGTCGGAGCGGTGGTGTAGGGCGTTCTGAGGCAGTCGATGGCGCGATCACAGAAAAAAGGGGCGTTCGTGGACGAGAAGCTCTTTCACAAGGCGATGAACGCGAAGAGCACGGGCATGGGCGCGCCGATCCGCACCTGGTCGCGACGCTGCACGATCGTACCGGAGTTCATCGGGGTCCGGTTCGAGGTCCACAACGGGAAGGTTTTCCATCTCGTTTATGTGAACGAGGATATGGTCGGGCACAAGCTGGGTGAGTTCAGCCCGACGCGGACGTTCCGGGGCCACAGCGGCGGAAAGAAGAAGGCCGCGGGGACGGGGGCGCCGGCTGCGGCCGCAACGTAACCGAGTCGGTAAGGACGTAACGGGTCGATGGCAACGGCAACGAACGGTGAGAAGATGTGGTCGGCGAAGCACCGCTTCGCGCGCATTTCGCCCCGCAAGGTCAAGCTGGTGATCGACCTGATCCGCGGCCGCAAGTGCGGCGAGGCCATGGACCAGTTGCGGTTCAACCCTCGCCGTTGCGCCCGCATGATTGAGAAGGTGTTGAAGTCGGCCATGGTGAACGCGGATGAACAAGAGGCCGACATGCGGAGCCTGTTTGTCAAGGATGCACGGGTGAACGGCGGTCCGTATTATCGACGGTGGCGGCCCAAGGATCGCGGGCGGGCCCATCCGATCGCCAAGCGGACGAGCCACATCATGGTGACGGTGGCGGAAGGTTGATCCAGGGTTTTCGTAGGTAGCGGATAGGGTTCGTCCCCAGGGAGTCTCAGGTGGGTCAGAAGGTCAATCCGATCGGGTTCCGCGTGGGCATCACGGAGGATTGGCGCTCGCGCTGGTTCGCGCCGAAGGCGGCGTTCGCCGAGTTCCTGGTCGAGGACCAGAAGATCCGCCGCTTTCTTGACGACCGCCTGAATATGCAGCCCCCCTACGCGGCGGTGGCCAAGGTGGAGATCGAGCGGACCCGCAACGAGGTGAAGGTGGTGCTCCACACGGCCCGTCCCGGGCTGGTGATCGGCCCCAAGGGGGCGGAAATCGACAAGCTGAAGGAGGAGTTGGAGAACCTCATCGACCGCAACGTGAGCCTGAACATTCAGGAGATCAAGGCCCCGGACGGGAACGCCAAGTTGATCGCCGAATCCGTCTCCGAGCAGCTCAAGAAACGAGCGGGCTTTCGCCGGGTGATGAAGATGCGGATCGACTCGGCGATGGCCGCCGGCGCCAAGGGCGTGAAGATCATGCTCTCCGGTCGCCTGGGCGGGGCGGAGATGGCCAGGCGGGAGACGCAAATCCGCGGCTCGATCCCGTTGCACACGCTTCAGGCGCACGTGGATTACGGCACGGCCACCTGCCGCACGAAGTATGGCGCGATTGGGATCAAGGTCTGGCTCTATCAGGGTCGCTACGGCGAGGAAGCCGTGATGGTGGACGCCGGGCCGCAGGGTCGTGGTCGCGACAGTCGACGGGGAAAGCGCGGCTAGCGCCACTCGGATGGAGTAGGGTCTATGGCGTTGATGCCCAAAAGAGTGAAGTGGCGTAAAAGCCAACGCGGCAAGGTCCGCGGGGTGGCCGGAAAGGGCAACACCGTCGCCTTCGGCGATTTCGGCTTGCAGTGTTTGGGCACTGGCTGGCTCACGGCGCGACAAATAGAGGCGGGCCGAGTGGCGGCTACGCACTACCTCCACCGGGAGGGAAAGGTGTTCGTGCGGATGTTTCCGCACAAGCCGGTTTCCTCGAAGCCGCTGGAAACGCGAATGGGCAAGGGTAAGGGCGAGCCGGAGTTTTGGGTCGCCTGCGTTCGTCCGGGGACGGTGATGTTCGAGGTCAGCGGCGTGGAAGAGAACGTAGCGCGGGACGCGTTGTTACGCGTAGCGCATAAGATGCCGTATCGCTGCCGGTTTGTCAGACGGCGTCATGGTTTGTAATGGGTTGCTGGGTGAGGATATCGTGAAGGTCGCCGAACTTCGAGAGATGAAGACCGTGGAGTTGCACGGGGAGCTGGACCGCATTCGCCGGCATCTCTTCGACCTTCATGGGCAGGCGGTCACGGAGAAGCTGGAAAACCCTCACCAGCTCAAGGCCGTGCGGAAGAACATCGCCCGGATTCTGACCCT
Source organism: Phycisphaerae bacterium (assembly GCA_041480905.1). Taxonomy (GTDB): domain Bacteria; phylum Planctomycetota; class Phycisphaerae; order UBA1845; family UBA1845; genus JAAEQG01. The sequence continues at coordinate 724 of JBGPAW010000457.1, read as the reverse complement.
CCTGAACGAGCGGGGTGAAACGGGCGTCGAGCAGCAGCAATACCATCTGGAGTCCATCGCCACGCACCGCAAGGGCGGCTGACGGGAGGCGTAACGGAGACCGGCGGCAAGAAGGTTGACCTGAATCTATGACGAATGGTTCGACATCGGAACCCGTTTCGACGTTGCGAGGTCGGCGTGACCGGCGCCTCGGCACGGTCATCTCCGACAAGGGTGACAAGACGATCCGCGTGCGTTTTGACTTCTTGGTCAAGCACCCCAAGTACGGCAAGTATTTGCGGCGCTCGACGACGCTGGCCACCCACGACGAGAAGAATGAGGCCCACAAGGGCGACCTGGTGGAGGTCGTCGCCTGCCGCCGGATGTCGAAGACGAAGTGTTGGCGGTTGACGCGGGTGCTGGAGCGCGGCTCGAGTATCGAACTAGGCGCCGACGGCTTGGAAGCGGCCGCCTCCTAAGGTTGGGACCGTGACATGATTCAGATGTACACCATGGTGGACGTGTGCGACAACACCGGGGCCAAGCAGGCCATGGTGTTCAACGTCTACAAGGGCAGTACAGCCCGGCCCGGAAAATATCGCCTCAAGACGGCGAAGATCGGCGATATCGTGATGGTCACGGTGAAGAAGGCCCTGCCCAACAGCGATTTTTCCGGCGGCTCCGATCGGAAGGACCGGTCGAAGCGCCGGAAGGCTAAGGCCGTGGTGGTCCGCATGAGGATGCC
>JBGPAW010000456.1:0-3055 GCA_041480905.1 Phycisphaerae bacterium | reverse complement strand
GGTCAATAACGCGCCGGAACCGACGGGCACGCATCCGCTGTATCCCCCCGGCGGCCAGCAGTCCGGCAGCGAGACCTTCCGGTGCCAGGAGTGCCACGGCTGGGACTACCAGGGGGTGGATGGAGCCTACGGCTCGGGTCCGCACTACACGGGTATCCGCGGGGTACACGGCTCGACCATGACGCCGAGCCAGATGTTCGACATCGTCAAGACGTCCGCGCCGCCCTACGGACACGATTACGGAAACTACGGCCTGAACGATCAGGACGTCTGGGACCTGGTGGAGTTCATGCTGACGCTGGTGATCGACACCGATCCGTATATCAACAGCAACGGCGTGTTCCTCGGCGACCCGTTGCTGGGGCAGGTGAACTACGAGTACCAGGGCACAATCGCGTGCATCATCTGCCATGGGATGGACGGCACCTTACGGAACTTCGGGACACCCGAGCATCCCGAGTGGGTCGGGACGGTGGCCGTCGAGGAGCCGTGGACCCTGCTCCACAAGATCCGCTTTGGCAACCCGGGCACGCCGATGCCGAGCTGGTTGCAGGCGGGCGAAACGAACCAGGGGGCCGCGGACATCGGGCGGTATGCCCAGTTGAACTTCCCGGTGGATTGCACCACGGACGCGCACTGCGACGACGGCGAGTTCTGCAACGGGCAGGAGACCTGCGTCTCCGGGCGGTGCGTAGCCGGCACGCCGCCGGAAGACTTCGGCTCCAACGGGATTATCGATCTGGCCGACTACGTCGTGCTCTACGGGTGCATGACCGACCCGTGCGGGAATCCGCCGTGCAGCCCGGCCTTGTACATCGACGCATGCTGTGTGGTGGCCGACCTCGACCGGGACGGCGACGTGGACCTGGCGGACTTTGCGACGGTGCAGGGCGGCTGGGGCCACGTGCCCGTCCCGCTCAAAGACTACGTCGGCAACACGATCACGCTCGGCTCGACCGCCCCTTACAGCGGGCGGCAGACCTGCGGCGGGTGCCACGACGTGCAGCAGATCACCAACGGCTTCCTCTTCCAGATGGGCCGCACCGATCTCGCCGGCAACCTCATCATGCACGACGACTACTTCAACGACGGGCGGTACTGGATCAAGAGCCCGGGCCGCTACGGCGTCTGGGGCCAGTCCTTCGTCTACCAGCTCGCCGCCAAGCACAACGCCACCGAATCCGAGATCGAGCAGGGTACCTTCGCCTGGATTCGCGACTGCGGCAGTTGCCACCCCGGCGGCGGCGCCGGCGAGTTCGACCGCGACGGCGCACCGCTCTACAACGAGCAGACCGGCCAGTTCGGCTGGCAGGTCGTCGGCGGCGATCCGGCCCTCGACGGCGACTACACCGACATGATCTACACGACCGGCGTGCTCCAGCAGGCCCCGTGGGATCGCACCGGCCGGTCCGGGCCCGACTGCATGTACTGCCACCGACGCGACCGGACCATCACCTTCCGCGCCGCGCCGGACTTTGATGGGCGCGACGAGTTCTTTGCTCCCGATCGCGGCGACATGAACAGCACTTGGCGCAAGGGCGTCCTCGCCGCCGGCGCCGCCCTGGTCGACAACTATGGCAACCCGGTGCCGGCGTTTGCGGCGGCCGGGACGGCGGGACAAGGCTGGTTCTCTACGCTGGACCTCACCGCCAGCCCGCCCAAGCTCCAGATCGACTACGCGGTCGGCGTAGCCAACGGTAGCCTCGTCGCGGACCCGAATGGCGTCGTCGCCCTGCCGCCCAAGTCGTTCGCCCGCCCGCCGCGCGACCAGGTCTGCGTAAGCTGCCACCCGCTGGCCACCATCACCGGCACGCTGTGGTTCGACAGCCGCGACGTGATGTACCGGATGATCAACCACCTGAACGATGCAGACCCGAGCAACGATATTCCGGTCAGCCGGAGCACGGCCTGCAACTACTGCCACCGCGGCAATCTGAACCACAACTTCGCCAAGGGCAACAGCCCGCAGATCCAGTACCGCAACGAGATCGACTGGGCGAACCTGAAGTCGTGCCGCAGTTGCCACCTGGCCAACAGCCCGACGCATGACCCCAACGCCCCGCCGTACCCGGGCTACTCGCTCATCCACCAGGTCGCGAACAACCCGACGGGCCCGATGTACAAGCTGTCCTGCCAGGCGTGTCATATTCCGTATGCGCTGACCGGGGCCCTCGTCTTCCGCGACATCACGATCCCTGGCGCGACCGGCACGACCGCCCGGTACTACTCCGCCGACCCGCTGGACCCGTCGAATCCGGATAAGAGCCGCTGGTATCCGACGTTCATCTGGAAGACCGACACCGACGGCGTGCCGCGGATATTCCCGGCCAACCTGTGGATCAACATCTACTGGGCCGATTGGGACCAGAACGGCACGCCGGAGGATCTCAGCGACGACCTCATCGCCCCCATCCTCTCCTGGCAGATTCGCCAGGCCATCGGTCCCAACCCGCTGCCGGTCGTCACCGACGACAACGGCGACGGCCAGCTCGAGATCAACCGCCCGGAGGAAATCCTGGCCTACATCGAACGGCTGAAGGGCAACGACAGCTACGGCCACCAGATTGCGGCGAACCCGGTGCTGGTCCGTGGCTATCGCGTCTGGTACGAAGACCCGCAGGAGCCGGGCGGCGTGAACTCGTTCGACCACCGCGGCACGGGCATCCCCATGACGCCTTACCCGTACATCTGGGAAATGGACCACAACGCCCTGGCCCGGCAGTACGCCTGGGGCTACCAGGAGGGGCACGAGGATGCGTGCTGGCACTGCCACCGCGTGTACAACGGCAATCAGCCGACGCCGGTGTTCGACCGTCTGGTGCTGGTGGACCCGTTCGGGCCCGACGGGCAGCCGGTGTACCAGACCGTCCGGGAGATGACCGGCATCGACCCGCCGTGAGCGACGAAGAAGGGGAGCCAGGAGCCTGGTCAGGCGATCTCAAGCGTTTCCAGGCCTCGGGACAGGGACTCCCCCGCAAGGCTTCTGATTCCTTTTGCTCCGGTCCACACCCGGACCGAGTGAACGTTATAAGGTCTAATCCGGCCACCACTCCTT
>JBGPAW010000455.1:0-3055 GCA_041480905.1 Phycisphaerae bacterium | reverse complement strand
CGGGATTTCCGTAACCGGCTGCATCAACTCCACGACACGGAAGTTCAGCGCCGTTTTCATCTGCGTCGGGAAGAGCAGCGGAATCATCAGCAGGAAACCAAAGATCGCAAGTTGTCCCGCGGCGCTCATGCCAATACGGTCCCAGCGTGGCTTGGATTCTTCGTCCGAATGCTCTGGATCCGGCGGTGGACGATCTTCGGGCGACTTGGGTGAACCAGGCGTGAAGAACGAACCCGTGGCAAGGGCCGCCACGTCGGCCGGCGGAGACACGGCCTCGACAGTGCCGATCAGTTGGTTCACATGCTCCCACAGTGCAGCAGCGCACGCCTGCGCGTGGAATTTTCGGTCTGTCACCACACCATTCGAATGCTGAACCCAATCCCCCAACGAACAGAAGGCATGTTTCAGGTCTTGGAACTCGTCACGCAATCGCTTGGCGTCATGAGGTAGATCGAAGTCCTCAAGGCAGCCCGCGGCAGTGTCGATGTCGGTCTCGGAAACCGGGATGTTGAACCTGTAAATGGCGAAGTTCGACAAGTTAACGTGGGGGGTTTCTTCCGAGAAACTGATGGTCCCTCCGTTTCCCGGATCGGGGACTTCCAAGCAGAACCCGTGCCAGTTGACGTTGCCTTTCCCCGAGATAGCGCATTGAAAAGCATCCAGGAATTGGCGAAGCTCGTCACGGATCTTCGCAAGAAGAAGGCCGAGCCGCGGAACCGCAAGAGACCTGTCTGCCATGATCCACCTGTCCTGTTCGGGCCGGCAATCGGCGGGGGGCCAGGACGGGTGGGAGCCGGGCTCGGCGCCGATCGCCGCTTGACCAGCGGGCTGTACAACCCGCCGACCGTCCTGCGTGTCTTCGCGCCTCGCCTTCCGGGCCGTCGGCTCGACGGCCGTGGCGGCGGGCTCGGCCGGCGTTCCTGGCTGAGTGTCTCTGCGGCCGCGTCGCAGAAGCTCCTCCTTGACCGCCGGAGTTCCCTCCAATTCCTCCAAGGCACCTTCGAGGCGGTTAGTTAGCGCATAGAACTCGTTGCCTTTTTCCTGCCAGTAATTCGCGAACCGTTCCCCGCGACCGTGGGTCATCTCCAGGAGGAGATACTCGACCGCCGCAACGACAAAACCGACTGCGTTTGCGTAACCGCGCTCTGGCGAGAGCCCACGTGCGTCCCATATGAGATCATCCCCCTTGCCCAACATCGCCTCGCGAAAGCGGGATTCTTGTACAAGGGAGTCCACTTGCCGCGCAGCCTTCAGGATACGCTCCCGCAAGTCCGGACGAGGGTCGTCGATCCGGGCACCGTCGCCCGCCATCTCGCCGATTTCTCCAGCCAAGTACGACAGTGCTTCGAAGAGGTCTGCACCGTCCTTCCACAGTGCTAGATAGTCAGGTTCTTGGGACATGCGCACCTACCTTCCGGGCCGGGCAGCCGGCGGCCGTGGCGTAGGTGGTTCCACAGCAGCCGGCTGCGCCGTGCGACGGCCCGTCGGCCGTCTGCCCGTTGTCTGAGATTCTCAACTCATCCGATCTTCCGCATGACCTCTGCGGCCAGCGCTGCATCTCGTTCGGCGTACACCTGAGTAACGTAAGCCTTCGCGTGCCCCAGGACCGTCTGCGCCGCCTCCAGGCCGTACGCACGGCGGATCTCGGTGGCAGCCGCGTGGCGCAACTGATTGGGGAACCAACGCGGGATCGGGAGCGGCGGGTCCTCGGCACGTTTCTTGGCTTGTTTGACCGCCTTCTTGTTCGCATGGTCGATGGCCCGCCGGATCGCGCGGTTGTACGCGTCCTTGACGTAGTGGTCGCCTGGGACACGCTTCGGCCGCGGCTTGCGACTCGATCCGGGCACGTTTCCGCAGGACAAGGGCGTGCGCCGGCGTGCATGCAGTTCCGCGCGCCGCTTCTTCTCCGATTCCGCCGGCACGAAGCAGAATGCCGTCTTGTCCCGCAACAGGTACGGACGCAGCACGTCCTACGCCTTCGGCCCGATGAAGATCACCCGATGGCGACCGTGGTGTTCGGTCTTGTGCGACCCCGGCCGATAGGCCCAGACGTCGCTCGACGTGTCCACGTCGCAAGGACGCAGGATGCAAACCTCGCCGGGCCGGCAGCCGGTTAGCCTCTGAAACCGCACCATGTCGGCCACGACCTCCGGCAGGTGCGGCAATGTCGCTTCCACGACCTCATCGGCCACCGGTTGGACCGGCTTGGGCTCGCGTGCCAGAGTGCGCCCTTTGCGGAGCCCGGGGACGGTGGCGAGGGCCTGGTAGATCGTCACGGGAATCAACTGCTGGGAGGCGGCCCACTTGAAGACCCGCTTGATGATCCCGCACAGATGATTGATATGGCTGCGTGCTTTACCAGTGGCCACAAGCTGGTGCTGGACGGCTTGGAGGGCCAGGGGGCCGAAGTCGGAAGAAGACTTCAGTCCGTAGGACTCCCGGAGCGGGCGGAGAGCCAGGCGTACCACCTGCAAGTGCCGGGTAGGGCACCCGTCCTTGCGATAGTAGCTCCCCGCGAATCTCCAATAGTGTACGGCCAACTCGGCAACGGTCAGATCAATTCCCGGCCTCCGGAGGCACCTTTCGGCGGCCAGCCACTCGCCGATCAGGCGATCGTACTCGCCGCGGCTCTGCCGGGTGCCATAGCGGCCCAGATAGAAGTCACGACCGTTCAACGTGACCACGGCTTGCCCACTGGGCTTGTGCCGGCGGTAGGAAGGCAGTCGGGATGCCGATTCCCGTAGGGACGTATCGTTCAGCATGTGCAACCTCCTTTTCTCCCCGAATCCGGTAGTCTACCGGGTTTCTGGGAAACTTCGGGCCGCACTGCCGACCGCCGGCAGGTATCCTAACTTCAGGATTCGGCGGTGTTTATGACAAATGGGTGCACTGCGATTCGAACGCAGGACCTCCACCTTATCAGGGTGGCGCTCTAACCAAACTGAGCTATGCACCCCCTCACAACCTAACCTACTGGTATGAACTGACTTAGAACGTGGTAAAATGGGCACCTTTTGGCAATTCTGGCCGGTTTGTCCTTGCATTTGTCCCCGCG